>JAVCCL010000009.1 GCA_030765505.1 Candidatus Kaelpia imicola
AAAAAACAGAAACCATTCTGGGAAGAGATAAGGGAGATCTTTAACCGTTGGAGAAAGAGTGGGGGAAGAGTTAAGAGATTAGAGGATTTAGGTAATATAGGTAAGAGGCTTAAGAAGGTGAGTGGGTATATTAGTTTTTGAGGGGAAGATAGGTGGATTAAAACACTTAAATTATTGATAGTAAATTGCTTCTGAAACAATCAAATTAAATAATCTATCTAAATTTGCATTCTTCTATTTCCCATGGCATACTTTATAAAGAGGGGAATTGATACAAATTATGGTAAATCTAAAGACCAAAGGGATAATTTTATTTATAGCAGGGACTGCTCTATTTTCTTCCTCTGCAGATGCAAGAAGAGTAAGGGAAACTGGGGAAATTGTTGCATTTAATAATGTAGGGATTATCGGTGATATCAAGGAGACACTCGAAATTTGGGAAGAAGCTTTGAAAAGTGCTCCCGACAACGTTTTTATTATTCATAGAATCGGTTCGTTGTATCACAAGCTAGGCACCGAACTTCTAAAAGGCAATACCGATTTAGTATTTAAAGCTATTGGTAATTTTCAAAAAGCGCGTAGCTGGCTAAAAAAAGCCATAGCTATCAATCCTGATCATCCTTCATTTCATTACTCACTTGGTGTTGTTGAACGTGACTTAGGCAATTTTGATGCTGCAGAGAAAAGTTTTAAAAAAGCCATTGCGCTTGATAAAGACAATATTGAAACAGGCTACATTCTTGCAGTGACATATTGTGATCAACAAAAACTTGAGGAAGCATTGGCACAACTTAACTGGATTATTAGTATAGATCCTTCCCATGCTCCAGCACTATTTCTTCGGGGAACAGTTAAACTTATGCTCTTAACCAATAATAAACTAACCGAAATTGAAGCTGAAAGCGGAGTCGATGATTTAAAGTTGGCCATACGACTTTCACCCCGTTTAAGAGAAGAGCTACCAGCGGAACTTGTGGAGATATTTATAGAAGATGAATAGTAAATTAATAATTTATTTTTGAGGCTTTACATAATCTCGGAGGTTCCCTGGACGCTCTGGGCCAACATGAAGAGGCAATAGAAGCTTATAAAAAAGCGATAGAGATTGATCCTCTTGATGCCTATGCTTATTATAACCTTGGAGTTTCCCTGACTGCTTTAGGCCGACATGAAGAGGCAATAGAATCTAATGAAATAGTTACAGGGCTTAATCCAAATATGTATCAAGCATGGGTTAATAGCGCCTTTAGTAAATACCGAATGGGACGGATTGAAGAAGCTATAGAAGACATTAGAAGAGCAATTGCAATAGAATCTGAAGTGTACGATCATCTTCCTCCTGAGATTCAAGAAAAGTTGCTGGAAGAACAATAGCAGATAGCTGCTTAACACCCCGGCCATAGAGACTAAAACTGGGTACCGGACAGCCTCTCTTAACCTGAACTTACAACATCCGATAATACAAAAAGTGTAAGGCATATATTGAGTATAAAAGCAAATTGGTGCTTCTCTGGCTACACTCCTGAAAATAAACAGATTCAAGCATTTTTGCCTCTTAACAGCTTTTATAGAGAGCATAAAATAAAACTATAGTTTAAAAGTCCTGCGTTCGAAGGGGGAACCTGGACTATAAAAAAAGAAACCACAGTACATAATCAGTAATCTACTCCCTGATTTCTTTAATAATCCAATTGCAAATATATCCATAATGAGTGATAATTATATTGAGGGGTTAATTATGAAAAGAAACGGGGCAAAAAGCATTTTAAACATACTGATATCAGCTTCCTTTTTATTCACTTATAATACTTCCTTTGCAAGGAGATTAAAAATAGATTCCTCTCATTACCAGACTCTACAAGAAAACCTCAAAACCTTAAATATTGATTCATCCAACCTTACAGCAGCACTTGATTCATTAACAGATACAGAAAGGGAAAACGTCTCCCGGATATTAAACAATGCCTTTGAAGTCATAAAAAATGAGGATTCAACCAATCAGAAGACAGATTTAACTGTGATAACACAACTTATTATCTCAACCAGCTCAGACATAAGGGTGGATAAATGGAGCATTTTTGAGGAGATAATGACAGATGCTATTGAAAGCTCGATGCAACGCGCTACTGTTAACGTATCGGAATTTGAGATACCTCTGAATGAAAGAGTAGTATATAGATATCCCAACCCCAGAATTGTACTCACAGATAAAGCAGTTTATCTTCAAACTGGTATTATTTTTAAAAAAAGTCACAGGATTCCCTATAGTGAAATCAGGGGAATAGAAACTATCGTATATAGTGACTTTGAATTTCTTAAGATAGAAATTTATCTACTAACGACGGGGAAGAAAATTCGCCTTTTTAAGAAGAAAAATCTTGTCGTAGATAGAAATTTAAAAAATATAATCAAAAAAAGAACAATCCAATTCCATAGGGAAAAACCCCTTGCAACTGACCAAGAAGATAGCAGCAGGCTAATTGGAAACTTTACTAGTGGATCTAAATCGATAAACAGAGAAGAAATTTACTTTGTCGAATTAAAAATAAACTATGCATCAGAATATCGCAGAGTTAATAATCAAGATGAAAAATTCTGGGATTTTGACAGAGCCACTTTAATACTGCATACACAAACAGGAACATTCGAAACAGGGGCTTTTCCAAATAGGGGAAGTGCAAATAGATTCGCAAGATGGCTTACAAGTAAATATTCTTATAGTTTTAGGCTATAGTCAATATCCTGGATCATTAATAATAATTGACATTTAATCTTGACTCTACCAGCAAAACAGCGTAATAATAAAAACATAGTTTGAAAGTCCTGCGTTCGAAGGGGGAACCTGGACTATAAAAAAGAAAAACCTTCGTTTTAGTTTGTTTAACAGGCTAAGCGAGGGTTTTTTGTATTTAAAGGAGATAAAGGATAAAACATGATCGCTGTTAAGAAAAGTCTCAATACTACTGATAAACTCTCCATTTTAACCCGGGATTCAGGCTATGACCTTGCCTGTGCCTGCGCTAGGGCTAAAGATGAGCATAGAAGCCGCTCAGAAGAGGATAAATGGGTCTATCCGGCTACTTTACCCAACGGCGGGACAACTTACCTCTTTAAGACACTAATATCCAATGAATGCGTAAATGACTGCAAATACTGCCCATTAAGACGTAATTTAGACCCTAAAAGATGTAGATTAGAGCCTGATCAGCTGGTTAAGGTATTTATGGACTATTACAGAAAGAGAAGGGTAGAGGGCTTATTCTTAAGCAGCGGGGTAATAGGTACAGCTGATAATACAATGGATTATATTAATAGTGTTGGTGAGATGCTTAGAAAGAACAATAACTTTAAAGGTTATATCCATCTAAAGATAATACCCGGTGCATCTGAGAATGCAATACGTAAGACACTCTCTTTAGCTAATGCAGTCTCCTTAAATA
>JAVCCL010000010.1 GCA_030765505.1 Candidatus Kaelpia imicola
CTGTAGACCTATTGATATGTCTAATAAACGCATTGCAAGAAGGGCTGAGTGAATGCCCTTTTGAGACTTTTTTTTCACCAATAATCAAAAGCGCTTTTTCCATATCACAAAGTATAATTTTCAGGATCAACAATAGCATCCCGAATGGATTTAGGAAGTTTTTTTAAAGATACTGATGCAATTTTTAACAAAATAGGTAAAACTTGCTTTGAATATACTTGTGAACTTGATATGGGAGCTAATTTCGGATAACCATATATACTAATACATCGTACTCCATTAACAGTATAAACTGGATCATTGTGCGCCGAGGGATGGCACGGTTCAATAGGGTTGGGATAATCTACAGCAAGATCTAAAATTACCGCACCTTTATTAAGAAGTGAAAACATCTCTTTAGTAATGAGATACTTTTTTTTATCCCTCTTTCCTTTGGGCCACTGGATACCATTAACTACAATATCTTTTCCTTTAACAAATTGTTTTATATAAGCATATTCTTGTTTTCTCAAAATTTTGACCTTAGCGCCTAAACCAAAGGCTACTTTCAAAGCACCGGAAGCAACAGAACCGTAGCCTAAAACTAAAACATGACAATCAGAAGGGGTTTTTTCTGCAAGATGAAAAGCCATGATCATTCCCTGTTCACCGGACATATCCGAACAGCGGATAAGACGTTCACCGGCCCTATTACGGATCATCTCCATGGCAATAGCCTTAGCATTTCTCTCCTTCAACGCCTTAATATAATGCGGGTTTTGCTCGGCATGAAGCATAGAGAACAAAAGATTATTGTGAAGTAATTTAAATTCTTGAACTAAAGGCGGTTTGAGTTTAACCACAATGGATTTATTAAAAATTGTCTTACGATCAAGGACTACTTTCGCTCCGGCCTGCCTATATTCATCATCACTCACGTATATACCATTCCCCAGGCCTTTCTCTACAAACACCCGATGACCTGCTTCTACTAATCTATTAACCTCTTTAGGTAAAAGAATTACTCTTCTCTCAAAATTCTTTGTTCCATTTTCTTTGAGTATTCCTATATCCATAATTTTTTTATCTCTTATATAAAAATTTCATTTTTTTTAAGTTTTGCTTCAAGTGTTACCAATTTGAATCATTATACATTGTTATTCAAAAATTACCATAATTAACACAAAATATGTTACACTACTCAAAATATTTATCCAATTAGAATATCTATTACTGTGCCTATTGATCAACTAAATGTTCAGATATAGATTTTCTTTACAACTTTACTGATTCTAACCAGATAAATATGGTTAGATTAAGAGACTATTTCATGATTTTCTTCAAAAAAGATATATACTGAATAGCATCAACCGGACAAACATTCAAACAACGAGCACAACTAAAACAATCTGCTGGTGATTTTTTGCCGTTAACTCTCCCTTCTGCAGCTTCCAGGGGACATGCTCTTATGCAGGCACCGCATTGGGTACACTTCTCTTTGTCAATCTGAACATGAAAAATACTAAACCGCTCAGCCACCCAAGAAACAAGGCCAAAAGGACAGATTAGCTGACAGAATGGACGATAGATAATAAGTGATACCAATAAAGCAATAACAACTGTCAGCAAGATACTGAATGTCTCGAAATCAAGATTAAATAGATTAAAAGGGTTGAGATAATGATAAATTACAAACCCTCTGCGTCCTCCGATAATTCCAAACAGGAAAATAAGCACAATAATAAAAAGAGATACACGGATTGTGTTTGTGAATATAAATGGAAGCTTCTTCTTTTTAACTTTTTGAAAAATTGGCATATTGTAAACAAGCTCTTGTAAAGCGCCGAAAGGGCACGCCCAGCCACAGATAATCTTATTTCCAATAACAGCAAGTACGATGAAAAAACTAAAGGCAATTATTTTGACCACTGGATCAGGATAGATCCCCACCATAGACTTAAATACCTTCACGATACTCTCCATTGGGTTAGGCGATTTGCCAAGAAGAAATCCAGCTACTGCTACAGAAAGCAGGAGAGAGATAATATGTGGAGTACAAGGGTACCAATGACGGCGATTCTCAATGTTCGAACCATCGGGACGTCCAAGCTTTACAAGAAATACAAATCCCCATATAAACAATGCGGCATAAACATAATATTTGAGGATGGAATCACGGTGAGAGAGAATATGCTCAGCGGCATGATCAAGTTCTTCACGTATTATACCCAACATTCGAACTGGTTTTTCTTTAGAAACGTCGAGCGATAGCTCAAGCTCCCTGGCAAGACCCTTACCTGTAATTCCAAGCTTAGGAGCAATATCTCGAATAGACATGTTAATATTAAAATTATTTGCTTCTTTTAACTCGCCCGGTGAATCCATCAAAATTCCAAGAGCTATAATTACAAATATCCCTATTAAGGTTAAAAACAACCAAATTCGTTGTTTAAAAGAAATTTGTGAGAACCAAGAACTAATAATCATTTACTCCTCCTTCAGTTTTTAATCTTTTATATCTCTTGGTTAAATCCAAATTGGTTTCAACAACTTTCGTTACAAAATCTTTTATTTCTTTATCTGCATATTTTAACCTCTTTACATCTTCTTCGCTCCTTATTACCTTACCATTCTCTACTACTCTCCCTGCCGGAATATTAACTCCATCCACTACTACCAAATGTTTAATAACTACATCTTGATCAAGTTCAGAATCAAAAATAACCGAGCCGAACCCAATAAAACACCTTTTGCTAATCTTGCAAGGGCCATGAATTATGCAGCCATGGGTTAAAGAGACGCTTTCTTCTATTAAAACTGAGGTATTTTCTAGGGCGTGAATTATTACCCTATCCTGAATATTACAGTTATCTTTAATGATTATTGAACTTCCCGGTTCATCTGCTCTGATAACTGCCCCCGGACCAACGAAGAGATGCCTACCTATGCTTACCTTACCGATTATTACTGCTGTAGGATCAATGTAAGCACTCTTATCTATTTGTGGATAATCGCCTTGAGGATTTCGCATCTTAATTAATTTTAACCCCTCTTCCTCTCAGCCAAAAAGATAACGTGTTTTAATTCTTCCTCGCCTTTTGCCTCAAGCCATTTCTTTTCAAAATCCTGACTTTGGACAATCGTAGCGATAGCCGCCAAAAACTTTAAATGTAAAACGCGCTCGCCAGAAGAACTTACAAGAATAAAGGCAGTATGAACTAACTGATCTTTGGGAAAAATAATTCCTGCTCGCGCTCGAACCAGAACCAATCTGTTAACGTCATTACCGCTAACAAAAATATGAGGAATGGCTAATCCTTTTGCTATTACTGTACTTGATTCCTTTTCCCTCTCTATAAACTTATTGAAAAGCTCTTCGGAATTCAAGTTTAGACTTTTGCCTAAACCAAGCGAAACTTCTTTAAAAAAATCTCCTAACTTTAAAGACCCCTCTATATCCAAAAACATGCTTTCCTCAACAAGATTATAGAATTTTTGTCCAATAATACCCTCCCTTTGAACAACAATATCCTTAAGCTCTGTAAGAAGATTATCTGAAGATAGCTCTTTATCCTTAACTGTCAGCTTTTCCAAAACATAAATCAAAGCAGAGTCCTGCGCTGCTCTTTTCTGGGCATAGATTTTATACCAGATAAATCCTAATAGAAAAAACACTGTAGTTAGAAATGCAATAAACGATCCCATCTCAATTAGAAGAAACCCTCCCCCTAATATTCCTAAGATCTGCAAGTAGGGATAGAAAGGAGAATGAAATTTCGGCCTATAGCTTAAAATTTTACTCTCCCTAAATAAAATCACGGTTAGATTAGCTAAGATATAAAGCAAAATTAATATGCTTGAGGCAACTTTAACCAGCAATTCCAACCTGAAAAACAAAATAGCAAAAACCATAAAAGCACCAGTAAAGAAAATAGAGATATAAGGTGTGTTGAATTTAAAGCTTATTTTTTGAAAAACAGCTGGTAAAAGCTTATCTCTACTCATACCTAAAGGATATCTTGAGGCAGTCATAATTCCTGCATTAGCAGTAGAGATAAAAGCCAAAAACGCCCCTATGCTTATAACAATTTTCAAAACATCTCCGCCAAAAACTGCTGCCCCGTCTGAAATTGGAGTAAGGGTTCCTTCTAAACCTTCAGGATTTAAAACCCCTATAGTTACAAAGATAACTAAAACATAAAAAATAGAAGTTACAACAAGAGAAAGAATCATACCTAAGGGCAAATTTCTACCCGGGTTCTTTGTCTCTTCAGCTAAAGCAGCTACCTTAGTTAAACCACCATAAGAGATAAAAACAAAACTAGCTGTAGCAAATATAGAACCTATCCCTTTAGAAAAGAATGGCGAAAAATTCACGGGGTTAACTGTTTTTACACCCCAAAAAACATAGCTAAGTAGTATACATAGGAGTCCTAAGACTAAAAATACCTGAAATCTCCCAGCCTCTTTTACCCCCATCAGATTTAAAGCAATAAAAAACACGCATAACCAAAAAGCAATAACATTTATAGATAAGGGAGTTATTATACTTAAATAAGCACCCATACCTACTAAAGCAAATGCTCCCTTTAAACTCAAAGAGAACCAGGTACTGAAACCGGCAAGGGTCCCCAGGAGAGGGCCAAATCCTCTCATGATATAAAAATAGTCTCCTCCAGCCTTAGGCATGGCTGTGGTTAATTCTGCCATGCTTAAAAGTGCAGGAAGGCAAAAAATTCCTGCTATTATGTAAGATATAATGACTGCAGGGCCTGCCAAAGCAAAAGCTAATCCAGGCAGAATAAATAACCCTGAACTAATCATTGCCCCAGTTGCTACACAGAAAACATTTAAAAGAGTGAGCTCTTTTTTTAACTCCTTTTCCATTTTTAATCCACCTCTTTTTTATCACTATATTATATCTTGTCAAATATCGCAAGTTATTTAGGGAAAGGGGCTTTGAACACAGGCAGAAGCTCAAAAGGCTACACCGAAACAAGTTTAATGTATTACTTAGCCGCCTTACCTCTTAAATCGTGGAATTTGATAAATTTCATGGGGCAGCCAGCTAAAAAAAGAAATTTTTATATATTGTAAAACCCATATAAAAGATCTGTTGGCAGATGTTTTAATATCGCCTCTACCCTAGCAATAAAACAACTGTTATTAATACAGTCACCTATTTTAATAGTAAAAACTTTTTGATAATTTATATAGGTAATACTGTATTTTCATTTATTAGTTTTTACATTTTATCCAACACTAATTTTTAGATAAGAATTCACAAGCTCTTCTTTTTTCTTTCTACTCATCCTCTTTATCTCTAACTCTTTCATGAATGCTCTTTTAAAATATTTATACTTCTTAACCCAGGTTAATTTGACCGGTCTTCTATCTTTTGTATATTTAGCCCCTTTACCGCTATTATGCAGCTTTATACGCGCTTCAATATTATTTGTATAGCCGGTATAATAAGTTTTATCTTTACACTCCAGGATATAGACGTAGAAGCTATCTCTGCGTTTTATTTTACCCCGCATAGTTAAATAGCTTCTGATCTGTTTTTATCAATATAGCCAATCAGCAACTCCCTCTCCCTATCATTGGGCTCTGATTCTCTTAAATATTCTAAGGCCCTGGAGAAATCTCCTTTTATAGCATAATGTAATGCCAATAAAAAAGAGCTATCGACAGGGATTAGCAGAGATATCTCATTATCCAAAGAACTCAAAGACAGATTTTTGAGGCTTGCAGAGACCACGCAATCCTCATTGTCAAACATTTTCTCTCCATTAAATCCCTGCTGCAATCTATTCAGAATGCCTGCCTCCAATAAATACAAGCCTAATAGCTCATAGATATTGGGAGCTTCTACTCTTTTTAACCTGACTATATTTAATGCTTCATTATAAGTTACTTGCCTTAATCCATCTTTTAAGAAGAAGGATGTAACGATGTTGAGAGGCTGCTGTTCTCTCTCTGGCATAATATTCAGCCTCTCTCTCTTTTCTCTTAAATCAGCCCTGAATCTATTTAACTGACTTAAAGCATACTTTTTAGTGTTGCAATCAAAACTAACATCTACCCCTGTTCTCTGACGAAGAAACGATAAGAAACTCTTAAATTCAACTGATATGTTCTTTTTTAACTCTATGAATCTTTTAATGTTGAGAGATTCTATATTATTTTCACTCAATAGAAAAGATATATAATCAGAGTCAAAATCTTCAACATAACATATAAAATCAAAAGGAATCTGTAATTTCCAATCGTCGAAAGACTTTAAATATTCATCCCAGAAGCGAGTAAAAACCTCATATTTAGGTATCTCCTTTCGATAAAAAAACTTCTCCTCAAGACTGCAAGGTGAAGGATATGATCGGTTAAAATACTTCAAAACATACTTAAGGTCTATAGAATAAATATCCCCTTTTTTATCTAAAATCAGATGATAGAATGCATCTTCTCTCTTATCTATTAACCAATGGAAAATGTGTAATTTTATTATCTCTTCTTGCTTCTGCCTCATGATTAATGGGTCCACCAAATCAATGCTTCTATCGGCTTCAATAAATCTTTGAATAGAGCCATTGATATTTCTACCATTTATAACCAGGGAGAGACGAAAAATTTCAGGGCTATCTATCCCAAAAATATAGGCCAATTTGGCAGCAGTCAAAGCCTTCCCTGATTCTCCCTGTTTAAACAACCATAGGTTGCCATCAGAACCCCGAAGAAAGAATTTAACGCTCTCCCCTCCTAATATCGGCTGATCGTCGGCTATCTCAAAAATTAATCTATTTAAAAACAGTTTGTCAATTCTCTGAATAGAATCATAGATTTTAATAATCTCTGAGATAGAACCATTATAGCTTCGCTTCTCTATCAAACAAAAAACTATAACAACAAAAAGAACTGTAAATATACAAAAGAAGCTGTATAAAGCTCTCTGAATGTTATTTTTATTATATCTCAATTTATCGCTTTAAGTAATATTACAACTTTTCCATACAATGCCTATAAGAGTAAACATTTAAACAAATAGTATTTTGAGTAATCATTGAACCTTTTTAGCAATTATCAGAAACAGACTAAACTTTCCCATCTTTCCTCTATCGTCAGGCTTTACTACTTTAGCTGCTGTAGTATCGTAAACATCACAAAAACTCACTTCTTTTAAAAGTCCCTTCAAATTCTCTCTATCAAATCCATAATGAAAAAGTCCATCCTGATTATTATGGTACCTACCATCCTCTTTATCTAAATCTGAGATGCAGAGATAACCTGGGCTTTTTAGTAATCGATAAAACTTTACAAGAAGAGAGCCTACATCTTCTATATGGTGAAGCGTCATATTAGTTACTATTAGATCATACTCTCCTCTTAAGATACCTTCAGCCTCAATATCAAAGCAGAGTGTTTTCGTATTTTTTATACCTTCTCGCTCAATCTTGCTATTTAAAACGTTGAGCATGCCTTCTGAGCTATCAACCCCCACTATAGAACGCACAAAAGGCTGCAGTTTAAGGGTAAAGAGACCGGTGCCGCACCCAAAATCAAGGATATCCATATCAGACCGCAGCACAATATGGCTTGATAAAACATCAAAGAGATCATCTCTAAGTTTTAAACGTACCGGATTATCATCCCAAAAAGCAGCCTCTTTATCGAAATCTCTCTTCTCTTTATGCATTGTAGCTACCGGTTATTGCAAAAGTGTTTTTCATGATGAATATTATAACAACAGAGGCTAAAAGAGTAAAACAGGCCTATTGAGCTGAAAGGGAGACTCCCATTTTTTTAAGCATTTTCATTAACCTGGCAAGCGGTAAACCGACTACATTATAGAAACAACCCTCAATACGCTCAATAAAAACTGCACCCAAACCCTGGATATCAAATGCCCCTGCTTTATCCAGCGGATCAACCTTCTTAAAATAACCTGCTATATCCTGATCAGACAGTTGATGCATAAAGATCTCTGTCTTCTCATAGCCTACCTCTTTCGATCCACCGCAGAGATTGATTACAGCCAAACCGCTATATACCCAGTAAGATTTTCGGGATATCTCTTTAAGCATAAGACGGGCTTGAGCAATATTGGCTGGCTTACCTATTATTTTATCACCGGATAAGACAACTGTATCCGCAGCGATGACTATTCCAGACTTAAACTTAGAGGCAACATCCTCTGCTTTCTTCAATGCATTAGAGATAACAAGATCTTCGGGCTTTGATTTTAATGCCCTCTCTTCTTTAACAGCTGGTACTACGACACTAAAATATAGTCCTACCTGTCTTAAAAGCTCCTTTCTCGCTTTTGATTCTGAAGCCAAAATAATTTTAACCATCCCCCGCGCTCCTTCCGGCAATATAACCTGTCGAGAAAGCCTGCTGGAGATTATAGCCTCCGCTTTTGGCACAGCCATCTATAATCTCACCCGCAAAATAAAGACCCGGAGCAATCTTTGACTCCATAGTTCTGGGATTAATCTCTTTTATAGATACCCCGCCATTGGTCACCATTGCACTATCAATAGCCAGAGAGCCTGTAACTGTTAAAGGCAGACCTTTTAAAAGCTGGATTATCCTCTGCCTCTCTCCTCGACTTAAAGTATTCACTTTTTTATCCTCAGATATACCTGAGATATAGAGAAAGACAGAGGCCATCCTCCTGGGTAATAGACTGCGGATAACATTTTTAATCTTCATCTTACTTTTAGACTCAATCTCTTTTAAGAGTCTTTTTTCAAGTCTCTCATTACTCAATCCCGGCTTGAGGTCAACTAACATATCGATCTGATCATACTTTTGAAGTAAAGAGACAACATCTGCACTCAAATCCAGTATCAGAGGACCAGAGACTCCAAAATGCGTAAAGATTATCTCTCCAACAGGAGAGACTATCTTCTTCCTCTTTTTACTCTCCTTAATCTTATCAAAGCTGAATATAACCCTGATATTCTTGAGTGATAACCCCTGCAATCTCTTAACCCAAATCTCTTCTGTCTTAAGCGGTACAAGCCCGGGTTTTAAAGGTATTATGGTATGGCCCAGTTTTTTAGCAAAATCAAAACCATCTCCAAGAGAACCTGTCATCTTATAAGAGGCCCCTCCTGTTGCAACAATTACCTTCTTAGCATAGACACTCTTATTATTTTTCAAACCTAAGCTAAAAAAATCACTCTCCCTGTTTATGCTCTTAAGAGGTGCATTGAAGAGAGTTTTTATATTCTTACTCTCTAAGATAGCTCTCTCTAATACTTCTACAACCGAAGATGATCTATCAGTAACAGGAAAGACACGTCCCTGCCTTTCAACCTTCATTTTGAGTCCTCTGTTTTTGAAAAAATAGATTAAATCATCGTTAAAGAAAGAGTTGAATGATTGCCTCAAGAAACGGCCCTGCTTACCAAATACCTCGATAAAACTATCGATATCGGCAGAGTTGGTAATATTACACCGCTTCTTACCGCTAAGTAGGATCTTATGGCCAATAGAGCTATTCCTTTCAACCAAAACGATGTTCTTACCGGATAAAGCGGCAGTTATAGCGGCTATAGAACCAGCTGCTCCACCACCGATAACAGCTATATCGTAACTATACAAAATAATATCTCCTCTATTCTTCTAAGATAGTACCTTTACATATGATAAGTATTAATATGAATTCTGTCCAGAAACAACAAATACTTTTAATCTATCAGGCGCCCAAAAGAACAGGTTAAAGACTTAAGCCGCAGTAAAAGGGAGATGCTTTTTTAGTTTTTCTTTAAGCAAAGCTGAGCATTAAAGCTGCTATTTGGATTTGCCCTGATTGGCTACACTCTGCATAGCTTTTTTGACCTCTTCCTCATCACCGAGATAGTAATGCTTTAACGGTTTTAGCCCGTCATCTAGTTCATAGATAAGAGGTATACCGGTTGGAATATTCAATTTCGGGATCTCTTCATCTGAGATATTATCCAAATACTTAACTAAAGCTCGCAAGCTATTTCCATGGGCAGCAATCATGATAGTATCTCTCTCTCTTAAGACAGACACTATCTCATTATGCCAATAAGGCAGGAACCTATCTACTGTGTTCTTTAAACACTCCGTAAGAGGAAGTTCATCTTCTGTTAAATCTTTATATTTAACCTCATTGCCGGGATACCTTGGATCCGTCTTCTCGAGAGCGGGAGGCGGAGCATCATAACTTCTTCTCCAGATATGAACCTGCTCTTCTCCAAACTTCGCAGCAGTCTCTTTCTTGTTTAAACCCTGCAAAGCTCCGTAATGCCTCTCATTTAACCTCCAGGAACGCTCAACCTTAACCCAGGTTAAATCCATCTTATCCAGTACTATCCAGAGTGTCTTAATAGCCCGTTTTAAGACAGAGGTAAATGCAATATCGAAACTATAGCCTTCCTTCTTTAAAATCTCCCCCGCCCTCTCTGCCTCCTGAATACCATTCTCTGATAAGTCAACGTCTGTCCAGCCTGTAAACCTGTTATCTTTATTCCAGATGCTCTCTCCATGCCTTAAGAGTATAAGCTTCTTCATCTCTAATAATCTCCTTTTTTAAAATATTATCTAATTAACTCAATACATTATATGAAATATTATAATTACAGCAACCATTAATTAAATCAAAAAAACAATCTATCTTTAGTATTAAAACCTATATACCGGATAAAACAGAGTACTTGATCTTTCTAAACTCTCTTATAATCAAAGTACCCGTTATAAGAAGAGCTATTATATCGGTAGCAGGACCGCTGAGCCAGACACCTTCTAAGCTATATAGATGCGAAAGAACAAAAAGAACAGGAATAAAAATAACCATCTGCCTTAACAACCCAAGGAATACAGCATAACCTCCTTTACCGATAGACTGGAAGAATCGCGTACCTAAAATGTGGATAGTCGCAAAAGGACTCATAACCAAAAATACCCTAAGAGCATGACTGCTCAATCCAATAAGCTCACTATCACTTTTTGAGAATAGCCCGGAGATAGGCCTTACAAAGAACCAGATAGCCAGAACTATTAAGAGTGTAATCAGAAATCCGCTTAAAGAAGCATAAAAAAATGTGTCTCTAACACGCTTATATAGTTTAGCCCCATAATTATAACCAACGATAGGCTGTATCCCGGCCGCTATACCAAAAGAGAGCATCCTGACAATCGAGCCTATAGAGAAAACAACACCCAAAGCAGCGATAGCAATCTCACCGCCATGGAGAATGAGCCTCTTATTTAAAAAAGCAATCTGAATACTGCCTGCGATATTGGCTAAAGCAGGTGATAGACCCAAAACAGATATCTTTTTGAAATTAACCAGATTTAGGCGCAGATGACTCCTGCGAATATGTAAGAGTCCTCTCTTTCTCATAACATAAAAAATTCCCATCAATGCAACAGCAGCCTCTGATATTATTGTTGCAAGAGCAGCACCTGAGATACCCATTGAAAAAACAAATATAAATAAATAATCGAGCAGAATATTTAAAAGCGTTCCAAAGACAATCATCAATGTTGCATATATTGGATTACCCTCTGCTCTTATAATAAATGTTAAAGTAAAACCATAGAAAAAGAATACCGCTCCGCTTATGAATATGCTTAAGTATTCACGTGCATATAAAAATGTCTCGGGACCAACAGAGAAAAAATCCAATATTCGGTCTTTAAACATAAGTCCCAAAAAAGAGGTTAAGAAACCAAGAAACGTTATAATAACAAGAGTATTACCAAAAATATCCTCTGCTCTCTTTTTATCCTTTTGACCCAGATATATTGATATTAGAGCAGATGAACCGCTAGCACAAAATATAGATAGAGCAAAGACTATATGGAGTACAGGAAAAGCAATAGTTACGCCTGCTAAGGCAAGTGGACCTATCCCGCGCCCTATAAATATTCTATCAACTATAATATATAAAGAGTGGAGAACTAGACTAAATATTGAAGGTAGAGAGAACTTAAGCAGAAGATATGCTATTGACCTCTGGCCCATCTCTTGTGCACGATTCATGATTAAATAATTAAAAAGATGTCAACTAAGGATTAATTTAAAATTAATTTTCTTTAAATTGTTGAAGATATTATTTTTTCTCTTTCACAAATAGGAGTGGAAATACTATATCGCTAATACAACAAGGAAGCCAGACAGCAAGAAACAAGAATATAAATACAACTATATAGCCAAGAGCATAAGAAGAGTCTCCTTTGGCCATCATAATGTGAAATAGAGATGCCCATGTGCTTAAAAGAACATGGCTGTAATGAGGTATCTTTGTTGAAGTTCTGAAATATGCTATCGCTATACCTATAATAGCCAGAGGATTCACTAGATACCACTTCTCAATAAATCCGATATGGATATGCCTGTGAGGCATATTAAGCCAAATCTCACTTATATAGGGAATTATGGAGTCACTTATTGTGGCAATACCTATAGAACCAAAATAACCTATAACGAGAAGAACAAAAATATTACATCTTATCTTATGAGTTTTACACTTATAGAGTCTATACATTGAGGCAGTAACTAAGGCACTGAAAAGCACATGTAAAGGATGTAAGAGATAAAAGATATTATAAGATACCTCTCTGGATATCCCGGAGAAGAGAACCATAAGAATAACACCCGACACTGCACCTAAAGCAGTAAAAGGTGCATGCTCTTTTAGTTCTCTAATAATAAGTTCAAACATAACTTTAGCACTATAAATCTTATTAATTTCTATTTCATTATTATTAAAATACTTTAAGCTGTCAATAGTACAGAATAGATATTAGAGAAGAGAGGGTTACTTTCTAAGTTTAACAGCACTCTCAATGGCTGCTATCACATCTAAAGGATTGAAAGGCTTTATCAGACATTCAGCGATACCGCAGATTGTCATATAGGTCTTATGCTCTTTTTCAGTATAGTAACCGGTAATACCGACGATAGGAATATTTTTTAGCTTACTGTTCTTACTTAGCGTATCCGCTATCTTAAAACCGCTTACCCCATCCATTCTTAAATCAAGTAAGATTACATCCGGTTTTAGCGATTGGATCTTTTTAAGAGCCTTCCTGCTTTCAGAGATAGCTATAGTTTCATAGCCGCTCAGTTGCAACATCTTGGAGATTTCATCTAAGAACTCCCTGTCATCGTCTATTACCATTACCTTGCTCATCTCTCTCTATCAAAACTTAGACTTTAATGCCTAAGACATCCTTAATAGTTTTAATCAACCTATCCATATCAATCGGTTTTGAAAAATACCCCTTAACTCCGCAATCTTTGATCCTTTCAATCTCAGCCTTTGAAGAAAGCACCGTAACAGCAATAATAGGTATACCTTGGGTCTCTTCATCCCTGTGTAATATATCGCAAACTTGAAAACCATCCAATCCTGGCATCTTAAAATCAAGAAGAATTAAATTCGGTCTCTGACGATACATCTTCATGCCGGCCTCAAAACCGCCGGCTGCAAAACCCAGTTCAAACCCAGAGCCGCTTAAAGCATCTTTATATTCCTCTAACGCCTCAGGGTCATCGTCTACCACGAGAATCTGCTTAAACTTCCTATGCATTAAATCAGGGATGGGTATCTCATACCTCTGCATAAATTCAATCAAATCTTCTTTTTTAACTCTTCTATGTCCGCCAGGGGTTGTATAAGCTTTAAGTATACCCTCCTTGACCCAATTTATAACTGTCGTATGGTGAGCATTGCAGACACGTGCAGCCTGATATGTTGAAAATACTTCTCTATTCATAATATAATTAAAAAATATATTATAACTATTCTAACTCTTAACTAGGGCAATGGCAAGAAAAAATAACTCAATCAGGGATACCATCAACCTGAACGCGCATTTATGAAAGAGAATACTGCCCGCCTCTCTTGCGGTGCAATACTTCTAAATGATATACCGAACCTATGCAGGTCTTCTCTAAAAGGAAGATTATAGCAAACCTCACCCATGATACTTACAGGACTATAGCGTTCAGTCTCTCTCGCCCCCAGATTAACCAAGGTAAATTTTGTCTCGATACTGGTCCTAGGAGAAAAATCGTAGTCCGATATAAATCCTGCTCCGCCTTCGCTTATATCGAACATTTTAACAACAATATCTCTGGGCTCAACAACGGTTCTAGACTTAAAAAGCTCCTGAGTTGTACATACTGCGGTAAAACTTACCTTAAATCTCTCATGTCTTCTTCTTTCAATCCCTAAAGAATCTGACTCCATATTGAATTTCAACCTCCAATCAACATTATAAATCCGGAGCTAATTTTTACAATAAAAAAATATTAATCAACCTCACAAAGTTTTGACCTTATATTTTCAAGCTTACCGAAACATATCAGGGTATCATCCTGCATTATCTTCATGCTAGCCTGAGGATTTGGTATCGTCTCTCTGTTTCTCTCTATTGCAAGCACGGTTATATCCCAACTTCTAAGATTAGATTCCTGCAAAGTCTTATCTATCACAGGACTACTATCGCATATCTTTATACTGGATATACCATATCCGCCAGTTGATATGACCAGCTCTTCAAACGATATACGCTTAACCATATCTCTATTTATTATTCTTGTTCTGATTGCCCTGGTCAATTTGCGGGAAATATTTGTCTTATTAAAGATTTTATAGCCAAAATAAAGTACGGAGACTATAATTGCCACATTCAGAAGGGGTAATACTTGATAAGGCACAACTGAACCTATGAAAGGAATATTAAACTCCAGAACATCCGATCTCAAAGAGTTGGCAAAAGTAGCTATAAGAGAGACTAGCCCGGCATTGCCAAGCACCATAAGAACCGAAGCAATACGCCGTCTCTGTGAATTAGCAGTAATAAGCTCAGACTCTCTGGTTGTAAAACCTGTCCCGGTAAAACAGGAGAGTGCCTGAAACTTTGCAAGCGACCAGTCAACTCCGGTAAGCTCAAAGGCAATAGCTCCAATTCTAACAGCTATGAAGGATATAACCAGAATAACAAAAAACAATAATAGATTCATAAGTCCTCCCTTAGTTAACAAAAATATTATATCTGGATATAAAACAAAATGGAAGGAATATAAAAACGGGGTAGAAAAAATATCTACCCCGAATTAAATCAACTCTATTTTAGAGCGTTCTTCAAGCCAGCTCCTGCTTTAAATACAGGTGCTTTTCTTGCAGCTATCTGAATAGTCTCGCCTGTTCTAGGATTTCTACCTATTCTCGCTTTTCTCTGAGAAACCTTAAAAGTTCCAAAACCTGCGATTGAAATAGAGTCACCTCTCTTTAAAGCAGCAACGATGCTATCCAAGACAACATCTACAGCCTGAGAAGCTGCTTTTTTTGTACAAGTTACTTTGGATACTGCTTCCACCAAATCACCCTTATTCATCCTTACACCTCCTTTATCTTCGTAGGATTAGGAAAACATTTTATGACTTATAGCGGTTAAAGTCAATAGTTCTATTATCAAACAGAAATAGAATTACCATTTTTCTTGCAGGGCAACTTAGAGCACCCAGTCCAACACTGCAGACAGAGCTTCTCTTTGGGCAACCCTATTGCTTTAACCATGTCCTCCATAGCTTGATAACGTAAACTGCTGACTCCTGTATCCTCTCTCACCCAATCAACCATCTTCCTATGTTTATCTGTCTCAGAATCAAGATACTCAGTCAGATCATCTATATCCTTACCCTCTATATCTTTTATAGCACGCCTGGCTACCAACTCTTTTGTAGTCCGGGTTGAGATATTATATTTACAAGGGAACATAAGCGGAGGAGATGCCACCCTGACATGGATCTCAGAAGCACCTGAATTCCAGAGCTTCGTTATCGCAAAATTTTTAAGCTGAGTACCCCTGACAATAGAATCCTCACAGAGAACTATCTTATTACCCTCAACAATATCACGGATAGGAATAAGCTTCATCGTGGCTATAATATCTCTCATAGATTGATTGGAAGGAGTATAGGACCTGCCATAACCGGGGGTATACTTAACAAGCGGGCGGCGGAAAGAAACTTTAGACTCCATAGCATAACCAATTGCATGAGCAGTACCGGAATCAGGAACGCCGCAGACAAGATCGGGCTTTAAATCTTTGTCTCTCTGAGCTAAAAGACGACCGCTGCGCTCTCTGGCAACTTCAACATTTATACCTTCGTAATTTGAGGCAGGAAAACCCGTATATATCCAAAGAAAAGAGCATATCTGCATATCATCTCTCGGCTCTGATTTTAAAGTCAACCCACTCCTGTTGATCAAGACTATCTCTCCAGGCTCAAGATACTTAACGATCTCAAAGCCAAGATTGTGAAATGCCGTAGTCTCAGTCGTCACAGCCCAGGAAGAATCCTTCTTCCCGACTACCAATGGAGAATAACCCAGCCTATCTCTCGCAGCATAGATACCGTCCTCATTTACAATAAGAAGAGAGCAAGCCCCGTCGATCAGCTCAAATAATTTTTCAATTCCGGAAACAAAGCAGCTCTCTCTTGCAATAAGCTTGGCAACTAATTCTGTCATGTTTATGCCGCCCTTCGTAACCTCGCTTAATGTAATACCGTCTTCAAACATTCCATCAGCCAGAGATTGGGCATTGACAAGATTACCGTTGGTAACTATGCAGAAAGAACCTAATTTGGAGTTTTGAAAGATCGGCTGCTCATCAGAATCGCTTACTACACCCAGACCCCTATCTCCTTTGACACTTTCTATCTCATCATAAAATTTAGATTTAAACTGGCTCTGGCTTATACTATGGATTCTACGGAAAAAACCGTCTTCTCCCGAAATAGCAATACCGCCATACTCTGCCCCCAGATGCGAATGGTAGTCCACTCCGTAAACCAAATCCTGAGAACAATCTTTTTTTGAAATAACACCAAAGATTCCGCTCATTCCATCCCCCGATCTTTTAAATTAAATAAGAACTACCATACCTAATACTCCAGCATTATACAGCAGATGGAATGAATATCCATAAAAATTTTGGGAAATTTGAAAAAAATGGATTTTTGACTTAATTCATACAATCCGGATCAGCCAAAAACAGCCTTATCTTCTCTGCTTCACTTGAAGGAAGATCCCAATCTCTAATCATTCTCAGAATAACCTCTTCCCGGGATTCTCTTCCCTGGTTACAGTGAGAGATACTCTTGATTCGACTCTTTAAATATTCAGTTACATACCAGTAGTTAACATACTTCATAGCTCTGCCTCTATTTTATTTAACCTCTTCATCTTAGTATAATTATACCATATTCTTAACTTAAATACAAACATCGTTAATATTTTTAAAAAGTAATTACATAAAGTATCGTCAACGTAATACTTAAAGAAATCTAAACCTGGACCTTAGTTCCTCAGCTAAAGGTCTATTCGCCGAATCTTCTAAGAACGGGTCTCTCTCAAGAAGCTCAAAAGCCTCACCTTTGATGCTCTCCAGAAGGTCTAGATTCTGATAAGCAAGCTGAAGAGACTCGGTAGATATAAACCCATGCTGTCTAATACCTAAAATTTCACCACTACCCCTGATCTTGAGATCCTCTTCCGATATCCTGAAACCATCCTCTATATTCACCATAGCATTAAGCCTCCTGCGAGCTTCATCTGTTTTAGGATCAGCTAATAATATGCAGTAAGCGTTTTGAGAAGCTCGGCCAACCCTGCCTCTTAATTGATGGAGCTGTGACAGACCGAATCGATCTGCATCTTCTATTATGATAATTGAAGCATCCGGGACATCAATGCCAGCCTCAATAACAACAGTACTAACCAAGACGGATATCTCGCCTTTTTTAAACTCATCAACTATTCTCTTCTTATCCTCTCCGTCCATCTTGCCATGTAAAAGCGCTACCCTATCCGGACCCAGAAAAGATTTCAGCTCTCTGTAAACCTCTTCAACATTTCTTAACTCATCCTCTGAGTCTTCTATTCTTGGGCAGACCATAAAACCCTGAGCACCGCTATCGACCAACTCTTTTAAAAAACCATAGACATACCTCCTTCTCTCAGTACCAACCCAGTAAGTATTTATCTTCCTCTCCCCGAAAGGAGTCTCTCTTATCGTTGATATGTCCATATCTCCAAATATAGTCAAAGCCAACGTTCTAGGTATAGGCGTTGCCGTCATTGTCAAATAATCCGGAGTAGAGCCTTTCTTCTTCAATATTCTGCGCTGCTGGACTCCAAATTTATGCTGTTCATCCACTATGACAAGGCCGAGATTGTTGAATTTAACATCTTCTTGCAAAAGAGCATGAGTTCCGACAACAACAGATATCTCACCCACCGCAATATCTCTCTTTATCTCTCTATTGCTATCTTTCTTAAGACCGCCTACAAGTAAACCTGTCTCAATATTAAAAGGAGAGAGAAACTCCAATATTCTAATATACTGCTGCTGGGCTAAAATCTCGGTAGGAACCATAATAGCTGTCTGATAGCCTCCTGATGCCCCAAGCAGAGAAGCATAAGCTGCTACAACAGTCTTACCTGTTCCAACCTCTCCCTGAAGCAATCTATTCATAGAAGATTGAGAGAGCATATCTTTCTCAATCCTCCTTAAAACTCTCTCCTGAGCTTCAGTCAAATCAAACGGTAGAACATTCTTAAAATCCAACATTGTATCGGGAGTAAAGTTATGGCTGATACCTTGCTTCAAAAATTTTCTTTTAACTCTTTTCATACCTATTGCAAGCTGTATCATGAATATATCTTCGAATGCCAATCTATATCTGGCCTTCTCTATAGTGTCGATATTCTGCGGAAGATGGAGATTGATCAAAGCATCAACCCTGCTTATAATCGAGTAGTTCTTGATTATAAAATCAGGCATAAACTCTTTTATTTTACCTCTATATCTCTCTAATTGATCGCGAACCAGTTTCCGTATAAACTTCTGAGTCAATCTTCCGGAAAGAGGATATACTGCAACAATACCCATGTCCGGATCTCCTGAAGTCAATATCTCATAATCAGGAGAGTTCATTCTTAATCCTCTATAAAAGTTAACCTTACCGTAAAGAATAATATCAGAACCTTTTTTAACTACATTCTTGAGGTAAGGCTGATTAAACCAGCTAACATGAATGCTTGAACTACCGTCATCAACAACAGCTTCGTATATAGGTCTATTTCTCCTGGAGCGCCTAAGATGGGTAAGCCGTACCTCTCCTCTAATTGCTGCTCTATCTCCTGGTTTAAGCTCCGATATCTTTTTGATTATACGCCTATCTTCATACCTTCTCGGAAAAAGATAGAAAAGATCCCGCAAACTGCTAACACCTATACGGTTAAAATCAAGAGCTCTCTTGGGACCAACCCCTTTAATATAGCGAATATCATTGAATAGATTATTTACTTCTTGCATTTTACTTAACAAATATGATAATATTTAAAACTGTTTTTTACAAGCAAGGAGAAAATAATTATGAGCAGAGTATGTCAAATGTGTGGTAAAGGACCAACCGCCGGGCGCACAATAAAGAGGCGTGGTATGGCCAAAAAAAAAGGTGGTGTCGGAAAAAAGACCACTGGAATATCAAAGAGACGATTCTTGCCTAACCTGCAGAATGTAAAAGTTAAAGTAGATGGAAAAATAGAGACTATAAAAATCTGTACATCTTGCATCTCAAAAGGAAAGATTAAAAAAGCTTAAGCACCACCTTTAGACAATCTAAAATCTTCCAGAAAAAGCGTAACACTCTTGACTCCTTCCCAGACGCCAATTGAAGGTATATAGGCAATATCTATTAACTCTCCTACTTTGGGTAAATTATCGCCATCTCTATCCTTGTAAAGAACCTGCTGGGAAAAATCACCCTTCTTAACCAAAAACTTATAGAAATTGCGCGCCAGAGGCCTGACATTAGAAACAACTTTAACTGAAGAAGTCAAAAAGAGGGGTTCAGGATTCTCAGTTCCAAAAGGTTCAAGCAACTTTAAATCTTTAAAAAAACTATCATCTATTCGACCAAAATCCAATTCCCCATCCAGCTCAATTTTAGGAACCAGAGAGACATCTTTAAAGGCTTCCAGAGTGAGATCAGACATTCTATCTTTAAAATTATCCCAATTCTCTCTCTTTAAGGATATTCCACAGGCTGCGGCATGACCGCCAAACTCTTCCAGAATATCGGTACATAACGCTACAGCTTTAAAGATATTAAAATCGGGAATAGAACGCCCTGAGCCCTTAAGAAGCATATCAGACTCTGAGAAAACTATTGAAGGCCTATAATACTTATCTGCTAACTTTGAAGCAACAATTCCTAAGACTCCAGGATGCCAATCTCTACCCTTTACTATAACAATATTATCCCTTGAAAAATCAATCTCTCGTTCAACAGCCCTTAAAGACTCCTTAAGGATGTCAGCCTCTATCTCTCTGCGCTTTCTATTAGACTCTTCAAGCTTAGAAGCCAGAGCCTCTGCCTCAGTCCTATCCTTTGACATTAAAAGCTTGAATGCATCTTCAGCCGAATCAACTCTTCCTGCAGCATTGAGTCTAGGACCTAAGACAAAAGATATATTTTTAACACTTACCTTCTCCTTCTTTAAAGAGGCTATATTGAAGAGTTTTTCTAAACCCACTCTCTCTGTCTTCGCTAAAATTTTAAGCCCCTCCTTAACAAGTATCCTGTTCTCCCCTTTTAATGATGCAACATCAGCAACGGTACCTAGACATACAAGATCCAGAAAACCTAAAAGCCTCTTATCCTCTATACCTAAAATAGCCTCTAACACCTTAAATACAAGCCCAACCGCTGCAAGATCTCTATCAGGATAATTGCAATCCCTCTGCCAAGGGTCTATTATCGCATCTGCAGGAGGGTGAAGGTCTCCTTTAGGCCTATGGTGGTCTATTACGATGACATCTATACCGGAATTTTTAAGTCTCTCTATCTTACCTATTGCGGTAATACCGCAATCAACAGATATAAACAGATCTATTTTAGAACTAATCGCCGCACTGACTGCAGAGTCGCTGATACCATAACCTTCATCTATCCTGTGTGGAAGATATGGAATAGGCTCAAGACTGTTTATCCTGAAGAATTCATACAACAGAGCTAGTGAAGTTATACCGTCAACATCATAATCTCCCAACACCATAACCCTCTCTCCTTTAACTATCGCCCTCTTTATTCTAGCTACCGCTAAACCCATATCCTTAAGCAGATAAGGGTCATAGAGATCATAGAGAGTATGGAAGAGAAACCTTTCGGCTTCAACTATTTCAGATATACCTCTATTTAAAAGAAGACGGGAAAGAGCAAGAGAGATACTAAGGTTAGCACTAAGAACCTCAGCTTTTTTGGAATCAAAATCACGGAGATGCCAAACCTTGCTCATAACGACTCGGTACGCAGAAAACCTTCGGCATATTTCGTTTTAAGCCCTAAACTGCCGGCAAGCTTCATATCTCTATCCAGAACTCTCTGGACGAGAGAGCTCTCCTGACTATTAAAATCGGGGTTCCCTGACTGGGAGCAATGCTCCCTTAAGGATAGCGCCTTAAGCTCCATCAGGTGATCATCAAACCCAACAAAGAAATTAACATCCCTTTTATTGAAGCTCTCCCAAACACTCTTATAGCAATATATTATAGTCCTTATACTGTACTGCACCAGAGCCTCATCTATTATCTGCGCCCCCATAATATGGGTAGAATTAGGATCTCTGTCCGTAGCAACAAAGATAATATCCGGCATAAATGTAGTCAATAGATTATAAATAATCTCTGTATCTTCTGAGTCTGGAATTCGATTGGCGTAAAAAGGTAAGTTTAAAAATACAAGATCCTTCTCTTTTACGCCTAAAACAGCCATAGATTTAACAGCCTCTTTAGTTCTTATTTTTTTCTTCTTGTAATTAGGAATATTGGAGAATACCCCTCTCTCTCCGTTTGTAAGGTAAGCAATCTTAAATATATTTCCCCTTTGGGCAATCTTACAGATTGTTACCCCCATACCCACAACCTCATCATCGGGATGAGGAGAGAATATTAATATCTTTTTGTGCCTGGGAATAGAGTCTATCAACTCTTTTTACCCCTCATCCAATCTACTACCACAGGAGATGCAATAAAGACAGAAGAGTAGGTTCCCACTATTACACCCACAAGCAATACAAACGAGAATGGGTTTATAATCTCTCCTCCAAAAAGAAAGAGGGATAAGACCGTAAGAAGAGTGGTAAAAGAAGTTAGAAATGTACGGCTCAGGGTTTGATTGATTGAAAGATTGACAAGCTTTGAAAACTTCATCTTCTTTTGAAAATGCATGTTCTCTCTTATTCTGGCGAAGACAACAATAGTATCATTGATAGAATAACCGACGATGGTAAGCAGTGCTGCAATAACAGGCAGAGAGAATTCACGCTGGAAGAGGCTCATAGCTCCGACACATATCAATACATCATGCATCAATGCTATGATTGCTGCAATTGCAAATTTAAATTTAAACCTTATAGTTATATAGATACACATCGCAATAAGAGCAAAGGTTATAGCTGATATCGCTTTTTTTCTTAAATCCTCCCCCACTATAGCACCGACATTCTCTGTCCTTAAGATTATAGTATCATCCTTTCCAAAGACATCTCTTAATTTCGAAATTACATCTTCGGTAACACCAGAATAAGTACGGATTATAAACCTCTCTGTATTCTTGACACGCTGAATAAGAGAGTCTCCCAGCCCTATCTCGGACAAAGCAGTTCTTATATCATTCGTTGAAACTTCATTCTTAAATTCATACTCCTGAAGAATTCCACCTGTAAAATCGATGCCGAAATTCTTCTCCCCTCTGTTATAAAAAGAGAAGAAACCTACAACTATAAAAACCAGAGAGAGAAAGTAAGCAAGATGCCGCTTCGATATTAATTTTAACTTAGGAGTCGCCGAAAAGAAAGTAAGCATTGGTAATCTCTTCAAACCATAATAGGTCAAACAATCAAATATAACTCTGGTTACAAAGAGTGCGGTAAACATGCTGGCTGCTATACCTATACTTAAGGTAGTTGCAAAACCACGGATCGGACCGGTACCAAATTGAAATAGTATCAGGGCAGCTATAAGAGTAGTCAGGTTAGCATCTAAGATGGTAACAAAAGCCTTCTGATAACCGGATTGAATAGATGCAGAGAGAGGTTTACCCAACCTTAACTCTTCTCTTATCCTTTCATAGATTAAAACATTGGCATCTACTGCCATGCCTATAGTAAGAACAATACCTGCGATCCCAGGCAGAGTAAGTGTAGCGCCAAAATAACCTAGAGCACCGAATATTATAACCATATTCAATATAAGAGCAATTAAGGCAACAATACCTGCAATTAGATAGTAGAGGAGCATAAATAACGCAACTGCAGAACCGCCTATCGCTATAGCCTTAAAACCTTTAACTATGGAATCTTTGCCCATGAGAGGCCCGACAGTTCTCTCCTCTTCAATAACGAGAGGAGCTGGGAGAGAGCCGGCCTTTAAGACTATTGCCAGATCTCTTGCTTCCTGTAAACCAAACCTGCCGCTTATAACAGCCTCACCGGAAGGTATTCTCTCTTTTATAACAGGGGCTGACTTTATCTTCCCATCCAACAGTATTGCAAGTCTCTTACCTGTATTATCAGCTGTAATCCTGGCAAATTTACGGGCACCCTCAGCATCAAACTTAAGACCCACAATAGGCTGATTAAACCGTGACTGATCAAACCTTACCTCTGCATCCACAAGGTGTTCACCCATTAAAACCGCATTGCTATATAACAACAGAAGCTTCTCGTTGAGATACCTGACCTCATAACCTATGGGAATATTACCTGATAAAGCCCTCCTTACAAGCTCAGTATCGGAACTCACAAGCTTAAACTCTAAAATTGCAGTCTGACCGATAAGATTAACCGCTCTATCTCTATCGGCTATACCCGGCAGCTGAATCAGTATCTTATTCTTGCCTTGCTTCTGTAATACAGGCTCTTTAACCCCGAATTGATCAATTCTATTCCTTAATATCTCAAGCGCTCTATCAACAGCTCCCTCTCTTGCCTCCTCAAGAATCTTCTCAGTCTCGACTCTTAAAACAAGATGCATTCCACCTTTTAAGTCCAACCCAAGGTTAATCTTCTCCTGAAGCGGATAGAGACTGGCAATAGAGAAACCGACAATAGCCAGAATCAACAATATCTTCCAAAAAACATTCCTCATGCCATCCTCCTAATCATTAGAATAGATACTGTATTACCCGGTTAACTCTATTCGGAGCTCTTCTTGACCCTTGCGATAGCGCTTCTATCCAGGAGAACCTTTGTATTGTCATCTATCTTCAATAGAAACTCTCCCTTTTTGATATCTTGAATTACTCCATGCACTCCACCTATAGTAACAACCGAATCCCCCTTTTCAAGAGATCCTATCATCTTATCGTGCTCTCTCTGTTTATTGCGTTGAGGTCTGATAAGAAGAAAATAAAAGATAACAAAGATGAGAATCAAAGGAAAGAGAGTAGCCATAGGATTCGGCTGTGCTTGTACCTGTGCTAAAATCATACTATTCCTCCTTGTAGAATATAGACATTTTACTGATTAATTTACTTAGATTGCCTTCTCCTAAAACAACCCTTATTTTTTCCATAAGTTTACTATAGAAATATATATTATGAAAGGATAAAAGTCTTAATCCCAATATTTCAGAACTGTTTAGAAGATGTCTTATATAGGCAATATTATAGCTGCGGCAGACAGAGCAGTCACACTCAGAATCCAAACTTGACATATCATCCTTATATCTTGCATTTCGAATAACCTTCTTACCGCTCCAGGTAAAGGCAGTACCGGTCCTACCATAGCGTGTAGGAATAATGCAATCAAACATATCGACTCCAACCTCAACCCCTTTCAATATATCATACGGAGTTCCTATCCCCATAACATAGAGCGGTTTATCCCTGCCCAGTCTTGATGCCACATAATCTATGACTTCGTATATTAAGCTCTTCGGTTCCCCAACGCTGACTCCACCGACCGCATAACCATCAAAACTTATATTGAGAAGCTCCTCGATAGCCCTCTCTCTTAAATCCTTATAGGTTGCACCCTGTATAATGCCGAAGAGGAGAGGCCTGTTTTTATCTTTAAAATCGTAATATTTTAAAAAATGCTCTTTGCTTCTCTCTGCCCAAAGTAATGTCTTATCAAGGGCTCTCTCGGCATCTATCCTCGATGCAGGATATGCCAAGGGCTGATCTAAAGGCATAATTATATTGCTTCTTAATTTAAACTGGATATCTAAAACTGCTTCGGGTGTTAAGAAATGTCTGGAACCGTCAATATGGGAACTGAACTCAACGCCATCATCGCTAACTTTACGCAAATCAGCCATGCTAAAGACCTGATAACCCCCGCTATCTGTTAATATCAAACCATCCCAGGAGATAAACTCACCCAATCCTCCTGCTTTTTCAATAATTTCAACACCCGGCCTTAAGTAAAGATGGTAGGCATTGGACAGAATAAGTCTGTATCCCGCTTCTCTTAAATCCGAAGGAGTAAGAGTCTTAACGCTACCCTGAGTAGCTACAGGCATAAATAACGGTAACTCTAGACCTAAAATCTTTTTCATAATTTAAATATCCAAGAAGCACTCAAGAGGCTCTACTTCAACGAATAAAGATCTCCATTCCTAATCTATCTCTTACTTCTTTCAAGAGTTCTTTTTTTACACTTATCTTCTGCTGAGTTTCAAAGATCACATCTGCACCTTTTTCTTTACATACTACTCTCAAGGGGATTTCACCTTTGTACCTCTCCAAGATTTCAAATAACGGGCCCATCTTAGAGTCGATATCTTCGGATACGTCTATCTCTATAAAAGCAGATGAAAGGAACTTGTAAGGAGCCTCGTCTACTCCAAGAATCTCTGCCGCAACTATTTGCGGCTCTTCTCCTCTAAACATAAATCTCCCTTTTACAAAAACTATATTACCTTCTACGATAATATCCGCATTCTTACTGTAGACCTCTGGAAAAGCAATGACATTGATGCTTCCTTCTGAATCTTCTATCTTCATTATAGCCATGCGTTGATTCTCACCTTTTGTAACTTTTTTATTTAAAAAAGAGATCAATCCTCCAATCGTAACCTCAGAACCTTCTCTAAGATTAAGCAAACCTTTAGTATCTGTCGTAGAATATCTGCTTATAATATCCTCATACTCCTGAAGAGGATGGCCTGAAATGTAAAAACCCAAGAAATTTCTCTCAAATTTAAGCAGCTCTTCTTTTGGCCATTCTTCTATGTCGGGAATATATTTTTCCAGATTTACATCAAAAGACCCCCCATCTGAATCGAAGAAAGAGAGTTGCCCTTTAAGAGTATCTTTTTGAAAAAATTGGGCTACCTCAAGCGCTCTATCTAAAACAGTTAGAAGTGCTGAGCGTTTATGGCCCATGGAGTCGAAAGCTCCAACCCTTATAAGACTCTCGATAACCTTCTTATTTACAGCACGGGAATCAACCCTCTTACAAAAATCAAATATAGATTTAAATCTGCCCTTCTCTTTTCTAGCACCTATCATCGACTCCACTGCATGAATACCTACGTTCTTAACCGCATAGAGCCCGAAGCGTATCACATCCTCTTTGACAAGAGTAAAGCGTGTAAAACTCTCGTTGACATCAGGACCTAAAATCGTAAGACCCTTTTTCTGCGCATACTGTAAATAATCCCTCAATTTATCCGTATTGTGCATCTCGCTGCATAGCAACGCAGTAACAAACTCCGAAAAATAATGAGCCTTAAGATAGGCAGTGCGATAAGATATTATTGCATATGCAGTAGAGTGGCTCTTATTAAAACCATAGCCGGCAAACTTCTGTATCAAATTGAATATCTTCTCTGCCTTTCTCTCCCTGACATTATTGACCTGAGCACCTTTAATAAATTTATCCCGCTGCTCATTCATCATCTCAGGTAACTTCTTACCCATAGCACGTCTTAAGATATCTGCTTCAGCCATTGTAAAACCAGCTAAGTCGGATGCAATCTGCATAGCCTGTTCCTGATAGAGTATTATTCCATAAGTCTCTGACAATATAGGTTTTAGCAAAATATGTTCATAGCTTATATGAACTTCATTATTCTTCCTTTTGATAAAATCATCTACCATGCCTGAACCCAATGGCCCAGGCCTATAGAGAGCAAGTATAGCTATCAGGTCTTCAAACTTGTCAGGCTTTAACCTCTTGAGCAAAGAACGCATCCCGGAACTCTCAAGTTGAAAGACACCGCTGCTATCCCCTTCTGAAAGAAGCCTATAGGTATCCTTTTCGTCTGTTGTAATGTTTTCTACATTGACATCCTCACCCCTGGTCCTCTTGATTATTCTCTGACACTCATCTATCATCGTAAGAGTTCTAAGGCCAAGAAAATCCATCTTCATAAGGCCTACCTTATCAATGGAAGACATATCATAACCGGTTATGATTTCACCGTCGGGAACCTTATACAAGGGGATAAGTTCGACTAATGGCTTACCGCTTATGACCACTCCAGCGGCATGAGTAGAGACATGCCTTGCAAGACCTTCCAAAACTTTGGCCGTGTTAATCAAATCTTTCAATTTAGCATCGGTCATCATATTGGCCAGGGCAGGTTCAATCTTTACTGCCTTTTCAATATTCATATCCGGCTCTTGAGGAACCAACTTTGCAATCTTATCCGCCTCCTGATAAGGAATATTGAGGGCTCTGGCAACATCTCTTATTGCAGCTCTGGCCTGTAAGGTTCCAAAGGTTATGATCTGGGCAACATTATTTTCGCCATATTTCTCAATAACATAATCAATTACCTGCTGTCTTTTCTCGTAACAGAAATCTATGTCTATATCCGGCATAGAGACCCTATCAGGATTAAGAAACCTTTCAAAGAGCAATCCATATTTTAAGGGGTCTATTGTGGTGATATTTAAAAGATAACTTACAATGCTTCCCGCTGCAGAACCCCTGCCTGGACCTACAGGTATATCATGCTCCCTTGCAAAGTTTATAAAATCTCTGACTATTAAAAAATAATTTGTAAAACCAAGATTATTTATGACATTGAGCTCATATTCCAGCCGTCTCTTAACTCTATCAGTTATGTTCGGATATTTTTCAGATAGACTCTCCCGGCAGATCAAGCTCAAATATTCTCTCTGATTATATCCTTTGGAAACTTTAAAATTAGGCAGCCTAACCTTGTTAAATTCAAACTCAACATTACATCTACCAGCTATCAAGATAGTATTTGATATAGCTTCAGGAATCTCTGTAAATAACTCCTTCATCTCCTGGGGAGACTTAAAATAAAACTGATCAGTGCTAAACCTTAACCTATTTGGATTATCCATAGTGGTTTGAGTCTGGACAGCCAGGAGAACTTCATGAGCATGAGCATGTTCTTTTCTTAAATAGTGCACATCATTGGTCGCAACATAGAGCGTACCGGTCTCCTTGGCAAGTTTCAATGCACCTTTTATTAAATCTCTCTGCTCGGGTAAGAATTGATCCTGCATCTCTATGTAGAAAGAGTCTTTATCGAATATACTCTTATAGAAAGAGATACTATCTTTTGCTTTTTGAATATTACCGCCCAACAGAGCCTGATTTATCTCTGATTTCAAACATCCGCTTAAACAGATCAAACCTTTGGAATATTGAGAGAGAGCCTCCCTGTCTATTCTAGGTTTATAGTAAAAACCTTCCAGGTAGCCTAGGCTTACAAGTTTTACCAGATTCCTGTAACCATCTTCATCTTTTGCCAAAAGGGTGATATGATGAAGTCCCCTGCTCTTAATTCCACCGGATTTGTCAAACCTGGAACCAGGAGTTAAATAGAGTTCTGCCCCCATTAGAGGTTTTACTCCTCCCGCCATCGCTTTAGAGTAAAAATCTACGGCTCCAAAGAGATTGCCATGGTCGGTCACTGCAACTGCAGGCATTTTATGATGATTGCAGAGTTCTATTAACTCCTTAATCTTACATGCACCATCCAGCAGGCTATACTGAGAATGCAAGTGAAGGTGTACAAAATCTGAATGAATCATATATTATTTACTAATCACAGGTTATGCAATATTATTCCCACTCTATAGTAGCGGGAGGCTTAGAGCTGACATCATAAACCACCCTGTTAATACCTTTAACCTCATTAATAATTCTGTTTGATATCAATCCGACGGTACTGTAGGGCAGTTTAGCCCAATCTGCAGTCATACCATCAACGCTTTTGACAGCTCTGATAGCAAGCGTATTTTCATAGCTGCGGCCATCACCCATAACTCCGACGCTCTTAACAGGCAGAAGCACTCCAAATACCTGCCATACCTTACCATATAAACCCTGGGCCTTTATCTCTTCAATTATAATAGTATCGGCAGCCCTTAAGATCTTTAACCTCTCTTTTGTAATCTCCCCTATGATTCTAACCCCGAGCCCAGGACCAGGAAAAGGATGTCTATGTACTATCTCATCAGGCAGCTTAAGTAACTTAGCTATCTTTCTTACCTCATCTTTAAAGAGAAATCTAAAAGGCTCTATTAATTTTAAATTCATCTTAGGAGGAAGTCCGCCTACATTATGGTGACTCTTTATTTTAGCAGAAGGGCCTCCGAATGCAGGTAGAGACTCTACTACGTCCGGATAGAGAGTACCTTGGGCAAGATACTTAATACCTCCTATCTTCTTGGCGATAGACTCAAAAACTTTTATGAACTCATTGCCGATTATCTTTCTTTTCTCCTCAGGATCGACTATACCTCTAAGAGCACCTAAAAACCGCTCTGCTGCATCAATATAATGGAGGTTGATATTAAAATCTTTCTTAAAGATGCGGTTTATCTTATCTGCCTCTCCCTCTCTAAGCAAACCATTGTTTACAAAAACGGAATGGAGTCTATTGCCTATCGCTTTATTAAGAAGTATTGCAGCAACAGAGGAGTCAACCCCTCCGGAGAGACCTAAAATAACCCTCCCCTCGCCTACTCTAACCTTAATATCCTCTATTGATTCTTTAACAAAAGAAGAGAGTCTCCATTTTCTTTTACAATTACATAGATCTAAAAAGTTGCTCAGAATTTTTTTTCCATACTGAGTATGAACAACCTCGGGGTGAAACTGAACAGCATACAGACCCTCTTTAGACTCCATAGCAGCAACACTGCAATTATCAGTATAGGCAGTCTTTTTGAAACCCCGGGGTAATCTGCCAACCTCATCCCCATGACTCATCCAGCAGATAAAATCTTTTTTGATTGATTTAAAAATCCTGCTCTTACCATCACCAGAGTATATTCTGACCTTGCCGTATTCCCGCCTTTTTGAATTTAAGATTCGCCCGCCTAAGGATTTGGCCATAACCTGCATACCGTAACAGATACCAAGCACAGGAATCCCAAGCTTAAAAATATCTTTATCTGGAAGAGGAAATCTTTCCAGCTCAACGCTGCCTGGACCTCCGGAAAGGATTAAACCAGAGGGCGCTACTCTAGTCACCTCAGGGGCTTTAACACTAAAAGGAACTATTTCAGAGAAAACATTTAGTTCTCTTATCTTCCTTGCTATAAGTTGAGTATATTGAGAACCAAAATCGAGTATTAATATCTTATCCATAATAAATACTAAACAGTGAAATCAAAAATAAGAAAAACCCGCAACCGGACGACAAAAGCCAATCTATTTTCCCATTCCAACTCTCTGCGCACGCTGGAAAAGCTTTCCCTCTGTCTGTATTGAAGGGGCTATGATAATCTCAACCTTCTGCATCTGAGATATATTTTTTGCGCCTAAAGAACCCATGGCGGTCTGAAGAGCCCCGATAAGATTCTGAGAACCATCGTCAACTCTGGCAGGACCAAGCAGTATCTCCTCCAGAGTCCCAGTACTCCCTACATATATCCTAGTACCACGCGGTAAATTATAATGCGGAGTCGCCATACCCCAATGATAGCCTCTGCCGGGAGCCTCTTTTGCGCGCGCTAAAGATGATCCTATCATTACAGAATCAGCTCCGGAGGCAAAAGCCTTACAGATATCTCCCCCCGTACGCATACCTCCATCTGTAATCACGGGTACATACCGTTCTGTCTTTTTGAAGTAGTCGTCTCTTGCTCTTGCAACATCACAGGTTGCTGTCACCTGAGGCACACCGATACCTAAGACCCCCCGTGTCGTACAAGCTGCACCAGGCCCTATACCTACAAGGAGAGCGGCAGCACCAGTCTGCATCAAATCCATTGCAACATCATAGGTTACACAATTCCCCACTATAACCGGCATATTCATATCCCTACAGAACTTTTTATAATCTAAAACAGGGTATTCATCGGAGATATGCTCCAGAGATGCAACTGTTGATTGAATGACAAATATGTCACAACCTGCATCCTGAGCAATCTTTCCAAGTTTCTCAGCTCGCTGAGGAATAGCAGAGACAATACAATCGCAGCCTGAATCCTTGATCTCCTTTATTCTCCTGGAGATAAGTTCTTCCTTGATAGGCTCTTTGTATACCTTCTGCACCAATTTAGTTGCCTCGTCAGGATCTTCGCTTGTTATCTTCTCCAATACCTCATCAGGATATTCATACCTTGTCTGAACTCCCTCTAGATTTAAAACAGCCAATCCACCCAATTCGCCCATCTTGATAGCAAACTTTACATCTACGACACCATCCATAGCAGCAGCCATGATAGGTATTTTGTATTCTTTGCCGGCGAGAGACCATTTAACATCGACCTCACTGGAATTGATAGTTATACGTCCAGGAACGAGAGCAATCTCATCAAAACCATATGCTCTTCTTGCCTCTCTATTGCCTCCAATTATAACTTTCATCCTCTCCCCTTTTTAATTTGAAATTATTTCACAAAAAGAAAGTTGCAATAACTATATCACCAGGAAGAAGTATTGCCTGCTTCATCTGATAGAGTCGTACTCATAGGCAATACAGAACGTGCGTACTTCTCTTCTCCTTTTTGATCGTAGCTGCCGTATATCCAGCCAGATAGATGAGATCCTCTCTGAGAGATAAAGTCAGCTTCCTTTTTGGCAATCAATATCTTTGAAGACCCTTTAATGGAAGAGAGAAATTCCCTCGGCATCTTCTTTAAATATTTTGGGGTCAACTTAGACAGAGAAGATGGCCATCCTTCTTTGTCTTTATGATAACTTAGTAAGGCCACCCTTATTGATTCTAAATTTGTCTGAGTGGTTAAGTCGCATATCCGATATATATTCTTCTGGAATCTCGGAGTAATAAGATAGATAAATATAAGAACTCCGGTGATTATCAGCAACAGTTTTACTAAAACCCAACCTTTTTTATCCATGATTTTTAAATCATACAATTAAAACATCTAAACTGCAAGCAATTTTTAGCGGTAAAGCCTGCTGCTAAGAGACAAAACCCCAGACTTTGTCAAAAGCAACCATGGAGCCGCCAGCTGAAGGCTTAAACCATATTGTAACTGCAAGCAGAGAGAATCTTATATTATAACGCCAGACTTCCGATGCACCATGGCAAGAACAATAATGCCTAGATACTCTGACCGGGCTCCCCAAAACGGCCTTCACCTGCTCTATATCCATATCTGACTCTATACTCTGATACTGTTTCAAGTCTACACTGCGATAGAAGAAGCGGAACGAAAAAACAGCAACCATAAGCACTATTAAAGCTATCAAAATATAACCCTGCTTTCCCTTATTAACCATATTATTTATCCAGATACTTCCGAGGATCGGCTATCTTTCCTTCTAAAACAGAGGCTGCAACCGTAGCGGGAGAACCCAGATATATGAAGCTGTTTGGATTGCCCATCCTGCCCTTAAAATTTCTATTTGCAGTTGATATCACAATCTCTTTATCAGCAGGTACTCCTCCGTGAGTACCCACACACGGTCCGCACCCGGGAGAAAGTATTAATGCACCCGAGGAAAGAAGTATATCTATCAGACCTTTCTCTTGAGCCTGATTTAACACACTCTTGGATACCGGAGCAACTATCAACATGGACCTGACTCTCTTATCTTTAAGAATTCTCGCTGCTAATTCTAAATCTTCCAATCTCCCGTTGGTACAGGTACCGATAAATCCCTGATCTATCTTAACCCCGATAAGACCATCAATGTCAACAACATTGTCCACTTGATGAGGTTTAGCTATCTGAGGAGAGAGGGTAGAGAGGTCAAACTCTTTGACCCACTCGTATTCAGCTCCAGAATCAGCCCTAACAGGGTTAAATTTCATGCTGTCGGTCTTATCCTTAAGCCACTCAGCTGTCTTATCATCAAACTGCATTAGCCCTGCCTTTGCACCCAATTCAACAGCCATATTGGTTATTGTAAAGCGGGCTGCCATGCTTAAATCAGATAGAGCATCACCTTCAAATTCAATTGCTTTATAAGTACAGGAACTCGCACCAAGGGCACCTATAATATGAAGTATTATATCTTTTGAAAAAACACCCTGAGGAAGTTTACCGTTTAATACAATCTTCACGCTATAAGGAACCTTGAACCAATTCCTCCCTGTTGCAGCAACTATCGCAATATCAGTTGAACCCATTCCGGTTGAAAAACAGTTCAAGGCACCGTAAGTACAGGTATGAGAATCGGCACCTGTTATAAGATTCGAAGGCAATACATGGCCATGCTCCATAATAACCTGATGACAGACCCCCTCTCCTTCTGTATATATTATTGCTCCGGTCGAGAAAGCAAAATCTTTCATCTTTTTATGGATATTTGAAACACCCAGGTTGGGCGAAGGAACGCTATGATCGATAACAAGAGCATACCTCTTGGGAACCTTCAAAGTTTTAGTACCAAGAGCATTAAATGCATCTATTACAAGCGAACTTGTCCCGTCTTGAGAAAGGGCAAAATCAACTTTGGCCCTTACGATACCACCTGCCCTTGCTTCTGATTCAGACTTAAGGCTAAAAATCTTCTCGGATATAGTCTTAACCATTAAAAAACTTCCCTATCCTATCTATCCCTTCTTTGATATTCTCTATAGATGTTGCATAACTCAAACGGATATAATCATCAGCCCCAAAAGGCTCACCCGGTATAACACCGACCAACTTCTTATCCAGAAGCTCCTGAGCAAAAAAGAGAGAACCGCCTTTAAACCTCGATATATCCATAAACAAGTAGAACGCGCCCTCAGGTTTTATAAAAGATATCCCATAGCCATCCAACATCTGCATCATAACATCTCTTCTCTCTTTAAACTTCTTCTTTATAAAAGAGAGCCAGCTATCATCCATCTTCAAAGCCGCAAAAGCAGCCTTCTGACTTATGCTCGATGCGTTTGACGTCATCTGAGACTGCATCTTTGTTATCTCAGAGACCAGTTCTATATCCGCACCAATCCAGCCGATTCGCCAGCCTGTCATAGCATGTGACTTAGAAACACCGTTTATCGTTATAGTATTTCTAAAGATCTCACCCGACAAGGATCCGATAGAGATATGTTCACTCTCATATATGAGGTGCTCATAGATCTCATCGCTTATTATAAATATACCTCTCTCTAAAGCTATCCTTCCAAGAGACTGCAGCTCGTCTTCTCTCCAAACTATGCCGGTTGGATTAGTAGGGCTGTTCAATATAATACATTTTGTATTTTCGGTGATAGCTGCTTTCAGCTTGTCAAAGTCAGGCCTAAAGCCACTCTCCCTGCTGAAACTTACGATAACAGGAACCCCCGATGACAGCTTCACCATCTCAGGATAACTCAACCAATAAGGAGCCATAATGATCACCTCGTCGCCTTCGTCTATCAGGGTCATCAAAACATTTATCAGGGAATGTTTTGCGCCGCTGGAAACTACTATTTGGTTAGGGCTATATTTAAGATTATTCTGAAGCCTAAACTTCCTTGCAATCTCTTCTCTCAACTCAAGTATACCTGCAACCGGAGTATATTTTGTAAAACCGCTATCAATGGAATCTTTGGCATAAGATTTTATCTCATCTGGAGTATCGAAATCAGGCTCACCTGCGGCAAAGTTTATTACAGACCTGCCTTCTCTCCTAAGCTTCTTGATGAGAGAAGTTATTTTTAAAGTCTGGGAAGCTGATATACTTTTTACTCTCTTTGAAAAATCCATGCTATCTATTTTAAAACACTTAAAAGAACACTCTATTTTTCTTTTCTGGATTTTAAAAACCCTTTTAACCCCTGGAAGAAACCCTTACCTTTATCATCTCCTTTGTCTTCTTTCTTTTTAGAATCTTTATCTACCTCCTTTCTTTCTTTTTTCTTATCCTCTTTTTCGGTCTTCGGCTTCTTAACCGCTCTCTCTTCCTCCACCTCTACCTCGCCAACATCACCTGACAATTCTTTTTCCATTTTCATGGCTCTCTTCTCTTTTCTTAAACGGCGTGATTTCTTCTTATCTTCAATCACTTCTTCTTTTATCTTTGTAAACTCCAGAATAGCCATTAAGGCATTATCACCGCGCCTATTGTCTGCTTTTAAAACACGGGTATAGCCTCCCGATATGTCCTTAAAACGGGGAGCAATGTCATCAAAGAGTTTTTTAACCAAACTTCTATCCTGCAATAACTTATAGACCTCTCTTCGGGAATGTATATCGCCTCTCTTACCTAAGGTTACAAGCTTATCTATATAGCGAGACGCCGCCTTAGCGCGCTTATAGGTTGTCTTTATACTCTCATTTTTGATTAAAGATATAGCAAGACTTTTAATCAAAGCTTTCCTTTGATCGGCAGGCTTAGATAGCAAGATAATCTTTTTACGGTGTCTCATTTTATACTGCCTCCTCCTGCAATTTTGTCTTTATCTCCTGGGGTAATTCCATTCCGAAAGACATTTTCATCTCTTTTAGAATATCTTGCAGTTCGTTCAGAGACTTTTTACCAAAATTACGATGCTGAAGCAACTGCTGTTCTGTTAACCGAACAAGATCTCCTATCGTATTGATGTTGGCATCTTTAAGGCAATTGGCACTTCTGACAGAGAGCTCTAGCTCAGTTATAGGCATCTTAATCTTATTTAAAAAATCATGATCAAGCACATCTACAACCTCTTCCTCTCCCTCTTCAACAACCTCTCCCATCTGCGTAAAAACATCCAGATGCCTCTGCAAGATATATGCTCCATAGACCAGAGCTTCTTTAGGTTCAACACTCCCATCTGTTGTTATCTCTATTATCAGTCTCTCATAATTTGTTACAGCTCCGACTCTTGTATTCTCCATTCTAAAATTCACTCCGGTAACAGGAGAGAAAAGAGAGTCAATTACAATAACTCCTATAGAATCGTCTTCTCTTTTGTTTCTATCTGCTGGAACCCAACCGCGGCCACGTCCTATCTCCATCTCAATATCAACGTCTATATTCTCAGTAACGGTTAAAATCCGATGCTCAGGGTTGATAATCTCTACAGTCTCATCTGCTGTAATATCACCGGCCTTATAATCTCCCTTTTTAGAAAGTTTTAAAGTAACTCTCTTAGGCGCACGAGAATGAGACTTTAAAATCAAACCCTTAAGATTCAATACTATTTGAGGTATATCCTCAAGAACTCCTTTTATGGTAGAGAACTCATGGTCCACTCCTTTTATCTTCAAGGATGTAACCGCGCTACCTTCAATAGAAGAGAGCAGTATCCTCCTTAATGAGTTACCTACTGTCACAGCATAGCCTCTTTCAAATGGCTCAGCAATAAATTTTCCATAAGTAGGAGAGTAGCTATCTTCATCCCACTCTATCTTAACGGGCATCGCAAATTCTTTCATTCTTATTCCCATATCTAACCCTCCTTATCTGGAATAAAATTCAACAATAAACTGTTCTTCTATCGGAACTACAATATCTTCTCTGGCAGGAAAATTTCCGACCCTAACTTCTAATTTTCCTTTGGGAACCTCCAGCCAAGAAGGAACAGGCCTATCTTCGGCCATCTCTTCGTTGGCTTTTATAATACTCTTGGAAGCCTCTCTTTTCTTAACTGTTATCACGTCATCAACAGAGACAACGCAGGAAGGGATATTTACCCGTCTTCCGTTAAGATATATATGCCCATGATTAACCAGCTCTCTAGCCTGCGATCTGCTTAAAGCAAAGTTTGCCCTGAAGATAACATTATCAAGACGCCTCTCAAGAAGCTGAAGCATAATCTCACCTGTTACCCCTTTGGTCTTGGCTGCAATTTGATAATATTTCTTCATTTTCTTCTCACTAACACCGTAAATATTCTTAACCTTCTGCTTCTCTTTTAAACGAACACCATAATCTGAATGCCTTATACGCCTCTTCCCATGCTGCCCCGGCGGATAAGGTCTCTTATCTACTGCGCATTTATCTGTATTACACCGCCTACCTTTTAAGAAAAGCTTCATACCAGCTCTTCTACATAACCTACAGACTCCAGTTCTTAATTGACTCATCTATGCTCCTCCTTAAACTCTTCTTCTCTTTGGCGGCCGACACCCATTATGCGGTATCGGTGTTATATCTTTAATCACTCTTATGTTAAGACCTGCTGCCTGAAGAGACCTAACGGCAGTCTCTCTACCTGCCCCGGGACCGTTGATATAAACCGTAATCTCTTTAACACCATAATCCAGAGCACGCTTTGCAGCCTGCTTAGATGCAATCTGCGCGGCAAAAGGAGTAGACTTCCTGGTTCCTTTAAAACCGGCAACGCCGCCTGCTGCCCAAGAAAGCACATTGCCATCTTTATCGGTTATAGTGATAATTGTATTATTAAAAGGAGCCTGGATATGAGCAATTACAAATTCGACTCTCCTTGTAATCTTCTTTTTTTTAACTCTCTTCTTTAGCTGTTGAGCCATAACTAAGCCTCCTTTTTCTTCTTCTTGATCTTAATCGCACTAGGCCCCTTCCTTGTTCTGGCATTTGTCTTTGTTCTCTGCCCTCTTACAGGCAGGCCTAACTTATGCCTTCTGCCCCGATAAGAGCCTATCTCTATCAGATGTCTTATATTCTGCTGAACCTCGCGCCGAAGCTCACCTTCTACCGTATAAGTCTTCTGTATAAAATCAGCTAATTGAGAAATCTCATCATCGGTCAATTCATCTGTCTTCTTACTGCTATCCATACCGCAGCCCTTGAGTATCTCCTGAGCCCTTGAGCGACCAATTCCAAAAATATAAGCTAAAGCAAACTCTATTCTTTTATTTTTAGGAAGTTCAACACCAACTATTCTTGCCATACTATCCTCCTACTCAACACTTTTATCATTTCTCATTTTAAGTTATTATCCCTGCTTCTGTTTATGCTTCGGAATGGTGCAGATAACCCTTAAAACACCTTTCCTTTTTATGATTTTGCACTTATTACAAATCTTACGTACTGACGATTTTACTTTCATAAAAAACCACCTTATTACTTCCTATAGATTATCCTTCCCCTGGTAAGATCGTATGGAGAGAGCTCCAATAATACCTTATCGCCAGGCAATATTTTAATATAATGCATCCGCATCTTACCCGATACATGCGCTAAAACCTTATGCCCACCTTCAATCTCTACTTTGAAAGTTGCATTTGGCAAAGTCTCCGTTATCTTACCCTCTACCTGAATAGGTTCTTCTTTAGCCATATTAAAACTCCGTCAATACCTGAGGTTTACTTCCCCAGATAAGAATAGTATGTTCAAAATGGGCTGAGAGACTATTATCCTCAGTTACAGCGGTCCAGCCATCCTCTAAAATATTGACCCTATAATCTCCATCATTAACCATAGGCTCCAGTGCGAAGACCATACCGTTTTCAAGATAAGGCCCTATAGAAGGAGAGCCAAAATTAGGAATCTCAGGCTCCTCATGCAGTTCTCTCCCTATGCCGTGCCCGACAAACTTTCTCACGATAGAATAACCTCTATCTTCAACATAGCGCTGTATAGCTGATGATATATCCCCTAAAGTATTTCCGTTTAAGGCAGACGATATTCCATTGTAGAGAGCCTCTCTTGCTGTCCTGATTAACGTTTCCGCTTCAGCGGTTATCTCACCAACTGCAAAAGTAGCTGCCATATCACCGTAAAAACTTTTATATACAACACCAATATCTAAACTTAAGATGTCTCCCTCAGAGAGAAGACGACCTTCAGCCGGTATCCCGTGCACAACCTCATTATTTATAGAAGTACATATGCTCTTTGGATAACCCATATAGCCTTTAAACGCGGGTTTACAATGGAGTTCGGCAATCAATTCTTCGGCTGCACTATTCAAAGACTCAGTAGTTACGCCCGGCTTAATCTTCCTGCTTAACCTCTTCATAACAGAGGCAGTCTTCTTGCAAGCCTTCTTAACTCCTGCTATCTCTTCTTTGCTTTTTATTGGTATAGCCATCGTCAACATATTAGAGAACCTTAATATTAATATCTTTTAGCTTTTTCTCAACATGACTGAATACATCTTGAGCACTCAGATCTCCTGAGACCTTAAAGAGAATGCCTCTCTTGTCATAAAAATTTATAATATTTTCAATCTGCTCTCTATAGACTTCCAACCGTCTTTTGATAGTATCTTCCTTATCATCCTCTCTCTGGTAGAGCTCGCCACCGCACCTGTCGCATGTCCCCTCTTCTTTGGCTGGAGAATATTTTATATGATAATTAGCTCCGCAATGTATGCAGACGCGCCTTCCAGTCAAACGCTCAAGTATAACATTAACGCTGGCATTTAAATAAAGTACTATATCTACCCCTCTCTCTATCTCTTTGAGAAGAATATCTAAACCTTTGGTCTGTTCTATGGTTCTGGGAAAACCATCTAAAATAAAACCGCTATTTGCATCTTCTCCAGACAATTTCATCCTTACCATCTTAAGCACAACATCATCGGGAACCAATTCTCCCTTCTCAACATATCTCCTAAGCTCAGCTGCAATCTCACTACTGCTATCTTTAAGAATCTCTCTAAACATATCTCCTGTTGAGATATGAGGTATCTTATAATGACGTGCTATTAAATCCGCCTGAGTGCCCTTCCCTGCACCCGGAGAACCCATTATGATCATATTTAGATGTTCTCTCATCTTCTACCCCTAATACGTCCTTTTCTCATAAAACCTTCGTACTGCCTCATCAGAAGTTGAGACTCAAGCTGCCTCTCTGTATCCAGCAATACACCTACGATAATCAATATACCCGTGCCTCCGAAGAAACTTGCTACCAAGAAAGGAATATGCAAAATAGCAGATATAATCGAGGGAAGGACTGCAATGACTGCAAGAAATACTGCACCAGGTAAGATAATCCTGGTCATAATCTTATCTAAGTATTCTGAAGTATTATTACCAGGTCTTACTCCAGGGATAAAACCGCCATACTTCTTCATGTTCTCCGCAACATCTTTAGGATTAAAGACAAGGGCGGTATAAAAATAACTGAAAAATATAATCAAACCACTGTAAAAAATATAATAAAGAATTCCTTGCTGACTAAATAGTGAGACTATTTTTGAGACAACCGGGTTATCGATAAAACCTCCAATAGTCGCCGGGAACATCAACACAGACTGTGCAAAGATAATAGGAATAACTCCAGCCTGATTTATTCGTAGAGGAATAAAGGTGCTCTGCCCGCCGTATACACGCCTACCTATAACACGCCTTGCATATTGAACGGGAATTTTCCGTTGCCCCTGAGTTATAAGAACCACTGCTACGACCACAAGAACAAGCATCGCAGCCATAATAATCAGAGTGAAAGGCTGAATCTGACCTCCTGTAGGAGAGAATGGATCAAGGAGAGAATAAAGCTGTATCATAGCAGCAGGTATCCTCGATATTATACCGGCTGTTATTATAAGTGAGATACCATTACCGATGCCGAACTCTGTTATCTGTTCTCCCAGCCAGACTATAAACATAGTACCTGTAACAAGGGTAAGAACAGTGGTAAACCTAAAGCTCCAACCAGGATTAAATACTATCTGGTAACCCTGAAAATATTGAGGGTTCTCAAGCCAGAGACCTATAAAGAAAGCCTGAAAGATTGTAATGATCACCGTAAAATATCTTGTATATTGATTGATTTTCTGTCTGCCGTTATCCTGATGAGCAAGTCTCTCCAGAGCCGGAATAACAGGAGTAAGAACCTGCAGTATAATAGATGCAGAGATATAAGGCATAATACCCAGAGCAAAAATAGTAAGCCTTCTCATAGCACCGCCGCTAAACATATTTATCATTCCAAACAGAGTTCCGCCTGGTGTCTCTGCAAGGCTTTTAAAAAACTCAGATAAAGCCTGACCATTTATGCCTGGTGTAGGTATGTACGACCCTATCCTGTATACAGCGATAAGAGCCAAAGTTATTAAGATCTTACGGCGTAAATCTTTGATTTTAAAAGTATTAACTAAACCTCTAATCATCTTTTATCATATTACCTTAACCTCTCCGCCATTAGACTCTATTTTCTCTTTTGCTGCTGCACTAAAAGCGTGGGCAGAGATTTTAATTTTTTTCTTTAACTGACCGTCTCCTAAAACTTTAACCGGCTTATTTGAATACCGTATCAAACCATTGCTCTTTAAAACTTTGGGATCTATCTCAGATAAACTTATATTTTCTAAGTCAGAGAGATTGATAGTCTGAAAAGAACGAGCAAATCTTTTATTATTAAAACCCCTTTTAGGAATTCTTCTAATAAGAGGCATCTGTCCACCTTCAAAATAGGCTGCTATGCCGGGGCTCTTTCTGGATTTCTGTCCATCCATTCCTCTTGTACAAGTCTTACCTCTTGTCGACCCGACTCCACGGCCAACTCTCTTTCTATTCTTTTTAGCACCGCGAGGTGCTTTTAAATCATTCAACTGCATCTTTCACCTCTTGAGCTTTTTCCACTTCCTCTTTCGCTATATCTACACCGCTTTTACTGACTCTTAACTGTTTTAAACCGTCCATCATCGCTTTTGCTAAATTTATAGCAGTAGGAGAACCCAGAGACTTTGTAAGAATATCCTTTATTCCCACCATCTCACATATCGCACGTACAACACCGCCAGCGATAACACCGGTACCGGCTGAAGCAGGTTTTAAAACGATCTTAGAAGCGCCGAACTTACCAAGCACATCATGAGGAATCGTAGAACCTAAAAGCTTTATTGTAACTACATCTCTCTGTGCAGACTTTATGCCTTTCTTAATTGCCTCGACAACCTCATGAGCTTTGCCAAGACTAATACCGACTCTGCCTCTTCCATTACCAACGGCTACAAGAGCATTAAAGGATATGGTCTTGCCTCCTTTATTCGTCTTGGTAACCCGATTAATTGCTATCACTTTTTCCAGTAATGTAATTTCCTGATTTTCAGGCACTATATACCTCCTTTAAAATTCCAACCCTGCTTCTCTTGCCGCATCGGCTAGAGTCTTTACTCTTCCGTGGTATTTATATCCGCTGCTATCAAAAACAACTTTCTTTACTCCGGCTTCTTTAGCCTTCTCTGCAATGTGAGCACCGACTATCTTTGCAGCCTCCAGAGAGACCTTAGACTTAACCTCATCCTTTAACTCTGACTCTAAAGAAGAGAAGGAGGCTAAAGTCTGACCCTTGATATCATCGATAAGCTGCACATAAATATAGGATAGACTGATATAGATAGACAGCCTGGGTCTCTCAGGAGTCCCTGAAACCTTTCTTCTTATTCTACCATGTCGCCTCTTGTGTGCCGCTCTTTTCTTCTTAATGAATGTTCTTAATTCCATAATTATTTAATTCCTGCTTTGCCTGCTTTCTTTCTCACATATTCACCTTTATATCTTATTCCCTTGCCCTTATAAGGCTCGGGCGGATAATAAGCTCTTATCTCAGCAGCTACTTCTCCAACAAACTGCTTATCAATACCCTTAACAATAATTACCGTAGGCTTGGGTATCTCTATAGAGATACCATCGGGTATTGAGTATTCCACGGGATGAGACTTACCGATCTGCAAGCTCAACTTCTTACCCTGAACTTGAGCCTTGTAACCTACACCTATAATCTCCAATTCTTTTTGAAAACCTTCAGTTACTCCTGTCACCATATTGTTAACCAGAGACCTGGTCAAACCATGCAAAGCACGAAATCTCTTCTCCCCGCTACTCCTCTTTACAACGATTTGATTCTCGCCAACCTCAACAATTATACCCTCTGGAATGGGAGACTCCAACTTCCCTTTGGAACCTTCAACGTACGTAATGCTATTCTCTATTCTTACTTTTACTTTAGCATTGATACTAATGGGTTTTTTACCTATACGTGACATCTTTTATACCTCAGTATACTTGGCAGATCACTTCGCCGCCCAGATTGTTTTTCCTGGCATCTTCATCGCTGAGGAGACCGCCTGAAGTTGTTAATATAGCCAAACCTATTCCGTTTAAGACTTTCGGGATATTATCTTTGTCAACATATATCCTGCAACCCGGCTTAGATATTCTCTTTATATCCTTAAGAGCAGGTTTATTTCTAGCTAAATATTTAAGATATACCCGAATAACACCCTGAATATTATCCTCCATAACTTTAAACTCTTTAACAAACCCTTGGGCTTTTAAAATCTCAACAACCTTAAGGAGTAATTTGGAAAATTTTATATCAACACTCTCCTTGCTTACTCTATAGCCATTTTTAATTTTAACAAAAGCATCCGCTAAAGGATCAGATATACTCATTTAAACCTCCTACCAGCTGGCCTTTGTAACACCAGGCAACTCACCTTTAAGCGCCATCTCTCTGAAGCAGATTCTACAGAGACCAAATTTTCTTATATAACCGTGTCGTCTACCACAGATCTGACATCTATTGTACTCTCTTACTTTAAATTTTTGTTTCTTCTGTTGTTTTAAGACTTGAGACTTCTTTGCCATACTATTTCCTCCTAAACGGAAAATTAAACGCTGATAGCAGCGCATAGACCTCATCGCGGTTCTTGGCAGTTGTAACAAAGCTTATATCCATCCCCTGAACCCTCTTTACTTTATCCAGATTAATCTCAGGGAATATAGTCTGTTCTTTAAGCCCCAAGGTATAGTTACCTCCAGCATCGAAACCCTTATTGCCGGGAATGCCCTGAAAATCTCTGACACGAGGCAAAGCTATATTTATCAATCTATCCAGAAACTCATACATTTTATCTCTGCGCAAAGTAACCTTACACCCTACAGAATCTCCCTGCCTAATCTTGAAATTAGCAATCGACTTCTTGGCTCTGCGTATCGCGGGCTGCTGACCGGTTATCATAGAGAGCTCTTCCATTGCTCTCTCTAAAACCTCAAGGCTTTGCGAGCCTTCACCTACACCCATATTTACAACTATTTTTTTTAGAGAAGGAACTTGGTGGATATTTCGAAACCCAAATTTATCTTTGAGTTCTGCTACAATCTTATTTTTGTATATTTCGTAAAGTCTTGCTTGCATAATTAGATAGCCTCTTTACACTTTCTACATATTCTTATCTTCGTACCATCCTCCAGAGTCTTAAACCCAACCTTAACACCTCTACCGCACTTATTACAAAGAGGTAGAAGATTGGCTAAAGTAAGCGGGCTCTCTAACTCAATTATACCGCCCGGAGTATCCTGAGACCTCTGCTTCATATGGCGTTTTGTTATATTGACACCCTGAATAAGAGCTCTCTCTCTCTTAGGGTAGACTCTTAAAACCTTACCTTTTTTACCTTTATCTTTACCTGCAATAACCTCAACGGTATCATCCTTTCTTAACCTCTTCATAAGATACTCCTCACAACACTTCCGGTGCTAAAGATATTATTTTCATAAAATCCCTATCTCGCAACTCTCTGGCCACAGGACCAAAGACACGAGTACCTCTAGGATTCTTCTGCTTATCTATTATAACAGCAGCATTGCCGTCGAACCTTAACATCGAACCATCACTTCTTTTGATTGGAAAAGCGGTCCTAACAACTACAGCATTAACAACTTCGCCTTTCTTGACAACCCCATCCGGAGCCGACTCTTTCACGGAAGCAACAACGGTATCACCGATTGAAGCAAACTTCTTATTAGAACGTCCTATTACTTTTATGCAGGCAATCTTCTTAGCTCCTGTATTATCGGCAACTTTTAAAAGTGATCTCATCTGTATCATTTTATAACCTCGACCAATCTCCACCTCTTCTCTTTCGAAAGAGGCCTTGTCTCCATTATCTTGACCTTCTGACCTTCCCTACCTTCATTCTTTTCATCATGCACTTTAAATCGCTTATATTTTCTGATCCTCTTTTTATAAAGAGGGTGCTTTATAGTCCTGCCTACTCTAACTATAAGAGTCTTCTCCATCTTGCCAGAGAGAATCACTCCTGTTAATTCTTTTCTTCTAGCTCTATCTTTCATTACGAGGCCTCACTTTTCTTTTTCTTACTTCTTTCGCTGATTACTGTATGAATTTTCGCAATATCAGACCGGTAAACTCCAATCTCGTGGGGTTTCTGCAGCTTACCGACTTTAATATCGCTACGCAGATGCAATAGCTTATCATATAAATCCTCAAGCTTATGATTCAGCTCTTCGTCGGTCATATTTCTTAAATCCTTGACTTTCATATTATCTCTCTCTTTACAAACTTACAGTTTATGGGCAGCTTATCTGAGGCCAGTTTAAAAGCCTGGCGAGCTAAATCTTCTGGAACACCTTCAAGCTCAAAGATAACTCTTCCTCTTTTAACAACAGCCACCCAATGCTCAACCACACCCTTACCTTTACCCATTCTGGTCTCAAGCGGTTTTTTTGTCACAGGTTTATCCGGAAATATTCTAATCCAGAGCTTACCGCCACGCCTAAGACGCCTCATGATAGCAACACGTCCAGCCTCTATCTGTCTATTTGTAATCCAGGCATTCCCTAACGCCTGAAGCCCGAACTCTCCAAATGCTATCTTAGTAGCACCCTTAGATACTCCCTTGCGTTTTCCACGCTGGGTTTTACGATATTTCACTCTCTTAGGCATTAAAACCATAACTTAAGACTCCTCTCCTATCTCTTCCTTCTCTAAAACAGCATCGCCTCTATAGATCCACACTTTTACACCTATTAATCCTACCGTAGTCCTTGATTCAGCAAAACCATAATCGATATCCGCCCTTAAAGTTTGAAGAGGAACCTTTCCGCTCTTGTAGGACTCTGCTCTTGCAATCTCATGTCCGCCAAGCCTACCAGAACAGTTTATCTTTATACCTTTAACACCATTTTCATTAGCCATCTGCATCGCTCTCTTCATAGCTCTTCTATGTGAGACCCTTTTTTCCATTTGAAACGCAACATTTTCAGCAACAAGCTGTGCATCGGCAGCAGGAAATTTAATCTCTTTTATATCGATTGCGATATCCTTATTTTTGACAATCACCTGCAAAGCTTCTTGAATTTTGTCTATCTCAACCCCCCGCCGACCTATGATAACTCCGGGACGTGAAGTATGTATGACTACCTTTACTTTTTCAGGATATCTTTCAATCTCTATACTAGAGATACCAGCGTATCTCAAACTATTTTTAATATATTTACGTATCTTATAGTCTTCGCCTATAAAAACCTTAATATTTTCAGGTTGCGTAAACCACCTGGATTTCCACTGTTTTATATATCCAAGCCTATACCCAAAAGGGTGCACTTTATGACCCATCTATCTCTTTCCTCCTTCTTTTACTGTTTTAGCTTTAGTTACTGCCGACCTTTTGCTTTTATAATCGAGCTCTATTGTAACGTGAGAAGTCCTTCTCTTTATCGGAGAGACCCTACCCATAGTAGCAGCCCGGAACCTGTTTAAAGCAGGACCCTGATTTGCATAGGCACTTGATATATAAAGAAGATCTCTTTCAAGAGAGTTGTTGTTCAGGGCATTAGCTGCTGCAGATTTAAGCAGTTTGGCTATAATCTGAGCCCCTCTCTTATTCATATTCAAAAGCAGACCTTCAGCAGAGATAATATCCCTGCCTCTAATTAGATCCAAAACCAATCTCACCTTCAGAGGTGAAATCTTTACAAACCGTGCATGTGCTTTTGTAACCGCCATAATAATACCTTATTTTTTAGTTATCTTTGCTTTTGATTTAATACCGCTATGTCCTCTAAAAATTCTGGTCGGAGCAAACTCTCCCAGTTTATGACCAACCATCTTCTCCGTAACATGGAGTGAAACAAAACTTCTGCCATTATGTACCTCAAAAGTAAAACCTACGAACTCAGGTATCACAGTTGAACGGCGAGACCAAGTTTTAATAGGTCTCTTCTCGCTGCTCTTTGACATCTTCTCTACCTTTTTCATTAAATGTTCATCCACAAATGGACCCTTTTTCAATGACCTGGGCATACTATTTTCTCCTTTTTACAATGAATTTATTAGATTGCTTATTTTTATTGCGTGTCTTAAGCCCCTTAGACGGCCATCCCCATGGAGAGGACGACGGTCTACCGCCAGCTGTATCACCACCCATAGGATGATCTACCGGGTTCATCGCTACACCTCTAACCTTGGGTCTCTTCCCAAGCCATCTATTTCTTCCTGCTTTACCAATCGATATGTTCATATGATCGGAATTTGCTACCTGACCTATAGTCGCATAGCAGTTGACATCTATCCGTCTAACTTCGCCTGAAGGCATCTTTATGTGTGCAAAATTACCCTCTTTTGCCATAATCTGCGCCCAACAACCGGCAGAGCGCACAATCTGAGCTCCCTTGCCTTCTGCTAATTCTAAATTATGAATAGATACCCCGCTGGGGATATTCTTAAGAGGCATAGAGTTACCGGACTTTATCTCGGCATTCTCAGAAGAGATGACAGTATCGCCTACTTTTAAACCCAAAGGCCAGATAATATATCTTCTCTCTTTATCTGTATATTCTAATAATGCAATTCTAGCACTTCTATTAGGATCATACTCAATCGCTATCACCTTTGCTTCCATATCCCTCTTATCTCTTTTAAAATCAATCCTTCTGTAGCGCCTTTTAACTCCGCCACCACGTCTACGCATTGTAATGTGGCCATGATTATTCCTGCCAGCTTTCTCACTCAAAGGCTCAAGGAGAGATTTCTCTGGGCTCTTCTTTGTTATCTCTTTAAAATCAGAGTAACTCTGAAACCTTAACGATGGATTTAATGGTCTTCTTTTCTTAATAGCCATAATTACCTCATTCTATCGTATAACCTTTAACTAAGGTTACTATCGCTTTTTTACCGCTGGAAGTCTTACCAGGTTCAGTCCATCTCAATCTTCTTGGTTTCGGAACTATCCTAACCGTAGCAACAGACTCAACTTTTACCTTGTAGATCTTCTCAACAGCCTTTTTGATATCTATTTTATTAGCTCTCTTATCAACCTCTACCGTATACTTGTTATACTGAGATAGCATAGCGCCCTTCTCTGTTGTTAATAACCTCTTTATCACTTTAAACTCATTCATTTTCTCTTTATCCTCTCACTAACCCCACTTAAAGCCCCTTTAGATAAAACTATCTTTTTACAATTTAAAACATCATAAGCATTTAAATTTGCAAAGCTCTTTATGAAAACACCCTCTACATTTCTACAAGATAGACGCATATTATCTGATACATTCTCCGACACAAAAAGGGCTTTCAATTTATCTAATCCTAAATTTTTAACTATTTTTACAAAACCTTTGGTCTTAGGTTCCTCTATCTGAAAATCTTCAATTAAGACCAGCTCCTGGTCTAATAGTTTAGCGTTTAGCGAGGATTTCAAGGCTTCCACCTTCATTCTCTTAGGAATCCTTACAGAATAATCCCTCATCTTAGGCCCAAATACAGTTCCACCGCCTCTCCAGATAGGAGACCTGTTGCTCCCTACCCTGGCACGTCCGGTACCCTTCTGTTTCCAAGGTTTACTACCACCGCCACTCACTTCTGCTCTGGTTTTGGTTGAAGCTGTACCCTGCCTTTTATTTGCAAGATAAGATGTTATAACCTGATGTAAGAGTTTTCTGTTTACATTGCCATTAAAAACGTCCTTATCCAGCTCAAAATCAGCAACCTTATCTCCAGAGATATTGAGAATATCTATTGTATAATCAGTCTTCTTCATTATCTTTTTCTGAATCCTTAAGGCCTTGTTCTATTTTCTTTGGTCTACCCGTCTCTTCCTTTTTATTATTATCTAAATCTTCTTCTGTTTTCTGACCTTTGATAGACTCTTGCTCTTCTTGAGACTTAATTACAACGTCTTCCTGTGCAACCTGTCCTTCTTCTGCTTCAGCTAATTCCTCAGCCTTACCAGAGACCTCTTCACCTATATTTTTATCTTTTCTCTCTTCTTTAACATTCTCTTGTTCTTCAGGTTTAAAAAACTCGGAGCTTTTCTTCTTAGCACTCCTTAATATAACCATAGAGTTTCTGGCCCCGGGTATGCCACCCTTAAGCAGAATAAGATTGTTCTCAAGATTTAAATCTACAATTTCAAGATTCTGAATTGTCACTTTATCATCACCCATATGGCCTGCCATATGCAGCCCTTTAAAAACACGGGACGGGGATGAGCTCTGCCCTATAGAGCCAATAGATCTATGCGACCTGCTACCGTGAGACTTAGGACCAATGCTCCATCCCCAACGTTTTACACCGCCCTGAAAACCCTTACCTTTAGAATATGATGTAACATCTAAAAACTCACCTTGTTTAAAGATGTTTACCTTTAGCTCCTCTCCTACTTTATAATTATCTAACACAGAGCCATCCTCTATCCTTATCTCACGCACATCTTTTAAAGGTTTTATCTTCAATTTATTGAACTCACCCAAGCGAGGCTTAGTCAATCTCCTCTTTTTCGGCTTAACTTGTTCATAGCCTATCTTTATAGCATCATAACCATCAATCTCTCTTCTCTTAACAGCCATGACATAACAAGGACCTGCAGAGATAACTGTAACAGGTATAGCTCTATTCTCTTGAAAAACCTGCGTCATTCCTATTTTTTTACCTAATAAGCCTTTTACCACAGCCATATTACTTTATCTCCACATGTACTCCTGCAGGAAGATTTAACTTCCTTAAGGCATCAATAGTTTTAGCTGTCGGCTCCAACATCTCAATCAATCTCTTATGCGTACAAAGCTGAAACTGCTCTCTGGATCTCTTGAAGACATGAGGAGACCTTATAACAGTAAATATCTCTTTACGGGTAGGCAATGGTATCGGACCTGAAACTTTTGCTCCTGTCCTCTTTGCAGTCTTGACTATCTCTTCTGCAGATTGATCTATCAATCTGTGATCGTAAGCCTTCAATTTTATTCTTATTTTCATTTTGCTTTCTTTAGCCATCTCTCTATGCTCTCTATTCTATGATTTATTCTATAATTTCAGAAACAACCCCGGCACCTACCGTTCTACCGCCTTCACGGATAGCAAAACGCAGTTCCTTCTCAAGTGCTACGGGCTTGATTAACTCTATTACAAATTCAACATTATCACCGGGCA
>JAVCCL010000011.1 GCA_030765505.1 Candidatus Kaelpia imicola
AGGGGATGGAATGTTTCATATAGCAAGTCCGGAGGAGATAAAAAGGGGCGACATTACTGATATATATTTTTTAAGAACCCGAGAGATTCTTAAAAAAGAGAATATATCTAAAAGGGTAGCCGTTGAGTTTACAGTTAAATCATTGCCTCAAGGGTATGCCTGGGGTCTCTTTAGCGGTTTAGAGGAGGTTTTTGAGGTAGTTACTGAAATAAAAAATATAGATGTTTACTCTGTTAAAGAAGGAACGTTCTTTGGGGCTAATGAGCCTGTTATGAGGATTGAGGGCAGGTATGAAGATTTCGGACTCTATGAGACTGCGCTTCTGGGGCTTCTCTGTCAGGCTTCGGGGGTTGCGACCAAAGCTGCGCGCTGTAAGATTGCTGCTTTAGGTAAGCCTATCTATAGTTTTGGAGCCAGAAGGGTCCATCCTGCCATTGCTCCGATGGTAGAGAGGAATGCCTATCTTGGAGGGTGTGACGGCGTTGCCTGCACTAAAAGCGCTGCAATTTTAGGTTTAGAGGCTGTTGGAACCATACCCCATGCTTTAATATTGCTTTTCGGTGATACGGTTAAAGCGGTTGAAGCATTTGATAGGGTTATCGATAGTGATATAAAACGGATTGCATTAATAGATACTTTCAATGATGAGAAGTTCGAGGCTTTAAATGTGGCGGAAGCGTTAAAAGAGAATCTTTTTGGGGTAAGACTGGATACCCCGGCCTCTCGCAGGGGAGATTTCATAGAGATCTTAAAAGAGGTAAGATGGGAGCTTGAGTTAAGGGGATTTAAAGATATCAAGATACTGGTAAGCGGCGGAATAGATGAGAATAAGATTAAGGAGTTAAATCCTTATGTGGATGCTTATGGAGTCGGGACTTCTATAAGCAATGCTCCTGTCTTAGATTTTGCAATGGATATAGTAGAGATAGATGGAGAGCCGATGGCAAAAAGGGGTAAACGTTCCGGAGTAAAGAGGCTTTTCAGATGTCCGGATTGTTTCTCAAGGACTGTTGAGCCTTTAAGCGTTATTAGCCGGAAGTGCAGCTGTAGTAATGATATGGAAGATATATTAGAGCTTTTGATAAAAGATGGTAAACCCGTTCTTAAGTTGAGTGATATAGCCAAGAGCAGAGAGTATGTTTTAAGCCAGTTTGATTATTTTAAAGAGAGTCTATAGATGATTATAACGGAACAGAAAAATTTTGATCAGATCAGCGGGTATCTCAAAAAAGATGAGAAAATATTCATAGTCGGCTGCGGAGAATGCTCTACTATCTGTAAGACTGGCGGAGAGAAAGAGGTTTTGGAGATTAAAAAAAGGTTAGAAAATTCGGGTTTTATTGTGACCGGCTATGCAGTGCCTCAAGCACCTTGCATAGCTGCAGAACTTAAACGTTCTCTCTCAAAATATAGCGCAGAGATAAGAGAGTCAGACTCCTATCTTCTCTTAAGCTGCGGGTTAGGAGTACAGTCACTAATCGAGAATGCAAACATTGATTTAGATGTCCATGTCGGCTGCAATACTCTCTTTGCCGGTACGGTCTCTCCTGATTCCAGGGTCTTCTTTGAGTCCTGCTCTGCTTGCGGGGACTGTATCTTAGAGTATACCGCAGGCATATGTCCGTTGACGCAATGTCCTAAAGGAATATTAAACGGACCTTGCGGCGGCATGGAAGAGGGCAGGTGTGAGATAGATAAAGAGAGAGACTGCGTCTGGGTTACCATCTATAGGAGATTGGAAGAGAAGGGGAAGATAGAGTTATTTGAAAGATTCTATGAGGCAAAAGATTTTTCAAAGCATAGAAAGCCTATGCGTAGAATTTTGGAATAAATGATTATGGACAAAGAAAAAATAGAGAAAGCTGTAAGAGATATTTTAGCTGCTGTTGGGGATGATCCTCAGAGAGAAGATCTTAAGAAAACCCCCCAGAGAGTGGCTCAGATGTATGAAGAGATTCTATCCGGAATAGATAAGGATCCTGCTAAAGAACTGGAGATTTTTTTAGAGCATAGCCATGAGGAGATAGTCTTGGTTAAGGATATCCCGCTCTATTCTATCTGCGAGCATCATCTGCTTCCTTTTGTGGGCAAGGCTCACGTTGCCTATATACCTAAAGATAATCGGGTAACGGGTTTGAGCAAACTTGTAAGAGTGGTTGATATTCTTGCAAAGCGTTTGCAGGTTCAAGAGAGGCTGACTACTCAGGTGGCTGAGGTAATAATGAAAAGACTTAGACCCCAGGGCTGTATGGTAGTTATTGAGGCCGAACATCAATGTATGAGTATGAGAGGAGTTAAAAAACCGGGGACAACAACCGTCACATCGGCTGTGCGGGGTGTTTTTAAAGATAATCAGAAGACAAGGGCCGAGGCGTTAGATTTAATTTTAAGATGAAAGAATATTCTATTTTTCTGTTAGAGCCTGATGCATTGCTCCGAGAAGCTTTCTTAGGAGTGCTTGAAGATAAGGGTTATCCAGTATATTCGTTTGCAAATCCTTGGGAGTCGTTCTCTTTTATCAAAAAGATAAAATTTCAGATAGCTATTATTGACTCTGAATTACAGGGATTTAGTAGAGAGGAATTAATACGGGAGATTAATAATGTATATCCTCTAACATCAATAATAATCTTAACTTCTGAGCCGGAGAGGGAAGAGTTAATCTCTTTCCTGAATTATGATGTTGCATCTATTCTCTTAAAACCTATAAATATGGCAGAGCTTGATCAAGCTTTGAGGAAAGCTGTGGCTAAGTTTCAGAAGAATAGCGAAGCTCAGAGGTTGAAAGCGGAACTAGAGAGAGCAAAAGAAGAGAGAGAACAGCTCGAGATATCTTTGAAGAATACAGCTTCCCGTCTTCCCCTTGCTCTGTTATCCCGGTCCATGGTGCATGAATTTAAGAACATACTTACTACGATAAATATCTCAGCTAACTTTGTAAAAAAAAGTATTGTTGCCGGCAGCGTGAAGATAGATAAGCATCTCTCTCTTATTGAGAGCTCTATTCAGTCTGCCGACGGCCTATTACTCAGGCTTTTGGGTATAAGTAAAAAGAGAGAAGAGAGATTTAAGTTAAAAGATTTTGTTGATACGACCATTGAGATGTTAGAGCCGGAGCTGAATAGATCGGGTATAAGAGTAGTGAAAAACTTTGACTTAATAGTTCCGGAGCTGATTTTAGACTCTTCTAAGCTTAGGCAAGTTATGATAAATATAATCCTTAATGCTCAAGAAGCGATGGCTGGCGGCGGGCAGTTAACTATAAAAGTGTATAGAGAAGATAGAGATAAGGATAATTTTGCAGTTATAGAAATATCCGATAGCGGTTCTGGTATTTCAAGCTCTGGGATGGATAATCTGTTTCTGCTTAACTATACGACAAAAGAGGAAGGTAATGGTATAGGATTATATATATCCAAAAAGATAATCGAAGGTATGGGCGGCAGCATCGGGGTGGAATCTGTTTTAAATAAGGGCAGTAGTTTTAAGGTCGTATTGCCTTTAGGAGAGAGGACAGGAGATACTTTAGGAGTGGTTAGATGAAGATACCCAAAGGCAGAATATTATTAGTGGATGACGATAGAGGGTTGCTGGAGAGCATATCTGATTTCTTAAGCCTTGAAGATTTTAATGTCGAAACAGTTAATGAAGGCCAGAAAGCTGTTACTGCTATCAAAGACGGTGATTTTGATCTTGTGATAACGGATATAAAGATGCCCGGCTTGAGCGGTTTAGAAGTTTTAAAAAAAGCCCGGGAGATAGATCCGGAACTGCCTGTCATAATAATGACAGGGTTTGCATCCCTGGAGACAGCGATTGAAGCAGTGAGAGACGGGGCCTATGAATATATGACAAAGCCGTTTGATATGGATAAGTTTTTAAATGTTGTAACCCGGGCCGTTAAGCAGAGAAAACTTGCGACGGAGAATAAAGAGCTGGTCAATAATCTGATTGATTTAGACAGACAGCTTGAATCCAGGCTTAGTCAGATATTTGCTTTAGGAGAAGTGACTAAGGTTATCACTAATATCTCCGATTTAGATATAGCGCTTGAGGCTATAGTTAATATGTCCTCTGAAATTACAGGAGCAAAAAATATAGCCTTGCTTTTGATGGATGATTCTACATCTGAGATGGTTGTGCAGATGTTTAAAGGTTTTGATGAAAAAGCTTTAAATAAATTGAGAATAAAGAGCGGAGAGGGTGTCTTTGGTCTTGTAGCTCAAAAAAGAATTCCTTTAAGAAAGTCCGACATCAGGGCGGAGAATATTGTCTTAAGTAAAAAAGAGTCAGATATTCTTAATGACGGTAATTTTCTCTGTCTGCCTATTAATTACAGAGAGAGTGCTTTTGGGGTATTGGTTCTAAGTAATTTTGAGTCAGAACATTCAGTTAGCGACGATGAACTGCGTATCTTATCTATTTTGAGTCATCAGGCTTCTATAGCAATCAATAATTCACTTCTATACCAAAGATTACAGAATAAATATCTAGGAACCCTTGAAGTTCTGGTTTCAGCTTTAGAGGCTAAATGCAGAAATACCAAGGGCCATTCTCAGCGGGTAAGTCTCTACGCAAGAGATTTTGCCAAGTTTTTGGGTTTACCCCAAAAAGAGATTATGGTTTTAGAGAAGGCCTGTTCTATCCACGATATAGGTAAGATTGTCATTCCCGAAAGTATTTTGGCAAAACCTAGCAAGTTAACAGAGCTGGAGATGAATCATATGAAGATGCATCCCGCTAAAGGTGTGGATATTCTAATACCTCTGGGCATAATGAAAGAGATGATGCCTGTGGTGAAGTATCACCATGAAAGATATAATGGTAACGGTTATCCGGGTGCTCTTAAGTCTTCAGAGATACCGTTTGAAGCTCGTCTTGTCTCCATTGTAGATGCTTTTGATGCCATGACATCTTTGCGCTCTTACCGCAGCAGAGTTTTCAGCAAGAGTGAGGCTTTAAACGAGATAGAAGCCAATTTAAACACTCAATTTGATCCTGAGTTAGGATATAAGTTTTTAAAATTCTCACCCGATATCTTCAATTGTTGCAGTCATTGAGAGAGCACTTGCTCTATCTTTACCGGTATGCAGAATTGTTTATTTGAATAATTATGAGTCTTAAAAAATGTATATTTATAACGGTATTTTTACTTCTAGTAAGTAGTGCCTTCTCTGCAACAGAAGAAGAGAGATTTAAAGATTGGATTATAGGTCGAAATTATAACTATTTTAATTATGGTCTGGATAAATCTAGTGGATTTCCTTATGACCATATATCTGTTCAAAAGGATAATTCTTTTGAATATGGTAAGTATACCAGTCCTTCTATCATAGGTTTCTGGATGGTTCTTCTAACCGATATTATAAAAGGAGATCTGGTTTTAAATAATTTTAGCAGGGAGGATGCCGGGAGAGCTCTTTTTAAAACAATTGAATCTATCAAGAAAGCTCCTAGATGGAAAGGGCTCTTGTATTGGTATGAGTTAAAAGACGGGATAGAAGCAGCAGAGGATAGAGTTATATCAAGCTACGATAATGGTAATTTTGCTTTAGCTCTTATGGTTGTTTCCGGAGCCTTCTCGGATTCTGAGAGTTCTTGGCAGAGAAGAATTAAAAAAGAAGTAGACTCTATTCTCTTAAGTCAGAGTGCTGGGTGGGGGGAGTTATATGATAGAGAGGCAGGACTTCTTTATGGAGTCTATAGATACGGTCCTCTGCCCTATCTTTGGATAGACAGATTTTATACTGAAGCCAGAATTGCTGCTCTTGTCTCTTTGATATTGACTGATCTGCCTCAAGATTTATGGAATAATCTCCTAAGGAAAGGAAACTGTCCTAGAGGCAGCTATACTTTAAGCAATAATCGGGAGGTTGAGTTTTTTAAACCCTGGCAGGGTGCTTTTCAGGCTTGGCTGCCGTTATTATTTATACCAGAGATGGAACTCTCTTCTGGTTTAAAAGAGGCGCATTCTAATTATGCTGCTATCCAAATAGATTATGCTTTGAATTCCAAAGTGCCGTTACTCCGTTCTGCCGCAGCAGATCCTTGCAGTGAAGACGGGGAGTATCACTATGAGCCGGCTCTGGGCGTATTCGGTGCAAGCGAAGATTGGGTTAGATCCGATATAGCTGCTCCTTACGCTGCGGCTCTGCTTTACCCCGTAGATAAAAAGGCAAGCCTGGATTTATTTAAAAAAACCCTGGAAAAATTTCCTCAGATTTTAGGTTCTCTGGGTTTCTACGATTCAATATCCGAAGAAGGCAAAGTTGCAAAGGTCTACCTGGCTTTTGACCAACTGCAGCTGCTGCTCTCTCTTCTCTCTGAAGTAAATCAAAGCTATTTTTTATCATATTTGGAAGATATTTCAAAAAGCGACCTATTAAAGCAGCTCTACTCTAATATTAATTTTTAGTACTATATTCCAAGAGCCATCTTTGCCCCCAAGATCAAGAGCAGCAAACCAAAGGCTCTGCTTAAGATCTCCTGAGGCATAGAGACTGCTATCTTAGCACCGATTAGTCCCCCGATAAAAAAGCCAACACATATTAGAGCTGCAACTTTAAGATCTACATGCCCGGATTTGAAATATATCCAGGCTGCAAGTAAACCAATAGGCGGAACCATAAGAACTAGGGTTGTACCTTGGGCCAGATGTTGGTTAAATTTTAAAAAGTATATTAAGGCAGGGATTATAAATACCGCTCCTCCTATACCTAGAACCCCGCTTAATATTCCGCCTCCTAAGCCTATCAGGCTGCAGATTAAGAGAAGACTCATAAACACCTCCTTATTAGATGGTGAGATAAGATTGAAATTTAGTTTAGTTTATTATATGCTATATCTATGCTGCTTAAAAGTTTAGAAATTTATGGATTTAAGTCTTTTGCAGAGAAAACTACTCTTGAGTTTGAACCGGGCGTTACTGCAATTGTAGGCCCGAATGGCTGCGGTAAATCTAATATAGTCGACGCTATGAAATGGGTCTTAGGTGAACAGAGTGCAAGGGAGCTTCGGGGCGGTTCTATGGAGGATGTAATATTTAACGGAACTGAGCTTGCCGATAAGGTCAACTTTGCGGAAGTCTCCTTAAAGATATCAAACGAGAGTGGTAAACTCCCCATAGATTTTAGCGAGGTTACTATATCCAGAAGGCTTTTTAGGACAGGTGAGAGTGATTATCTGATTAATATGGCTCCTGTTAGATTGAAAGATGTTCAGGATCTTATTGCAGGTTCCGGGATAGGTACAAAGGCCTACTCTCTCATGGAGCAGGGCAAGATGGATCTTATAGTAAGCTCAAAGCCTGATGAGAGAAGGTATGTGTTTGAAGAGGCAAGCGGGATAACACGTTTTAAGAATAAAAAGAGGGAGGCAGAGCGTAAATTAGAATATACAGAGAATAATCTTTTGCGCGTCTCTGATATTATTTCAGAAGTTAGGCGTCAGATATCTTCTTTAGAGAGGCAGGCGCGCAAGGCAGAGAAGTATAAAGTTGTCTATGAAGATATAAAAAGCAAGGAGCTGCTCTTAGCTGCGGCTAAGATAGGCGCTTATAAAGATTCAATCTCTTCTTTCTCGTCCAAGAGGAACATCTTTAATGAAGATTCCAGTAAGATGCAGAGACTCTTGGAATCTAAAGAATCTTTGGCAAAAGCCTTAAGGGATAATATATCTAAAGCCTCTGAGAATATAGCTCAGGAAGAGAATAAATCTAGGGACTCTTCTTCTAAGCAGCAGAGAAATAGAGAGAGGGTTGAATGGAATAACCAGGTTATAGAAGAGAGCAGAGAGAGGACAGAAATATTGAGACAGGAACTCGAAGATATTACAGCTAGGATCAATACCTCTCAAAACAAGATGATAGAGCTAGAGGGAGAGAAGGGTTCCTTTAGCCAAGAGAGAGAGGTGTTAAATCAGGGTATAGGCGATAAGAAAAGAGAGATTGAAAATATAGCTATAGAAGAGAGTGAGATTAAAGAAGAGATAGAGGGAGTGAAGTCTAAGATATTGGAATGTAACTATGAGTTTACACAAAAGAATAATCTGCTCCTGGAGCTTGAAAGTGAACTTAAATCCCTCAGGATGCGCATTGAAAGATTAAAGGAGAACCGCGGCGATATAGCCCTTGCCTTAGAGGAACAGAGTTCTAAACTCAAGAGATTAGAGCTGGAACTTAAAGAGAAGGAGCAAGAGCTTGGTATATTAAGGAACGAATTGGATAGCATTTTTAACGATAAGGCCCTTATTGAAAAAAAGAGGGAATCTTTAACGGCTGACAGAGTTGATTTAGAGAAAAAGTCTGCCAATTACGAAGCCAGGCTTAATAGTTGGCTTGAAATCCATTCTAAAGGTTTGGGTTATTCCGAAGGGACTAAAGTTGTGGCAAATAAATTTCCTGATCTGGTCTTAGGCAGAATATCTGATATTATAAAAGTAGCTCCGGAATATGTAGATAGAATAGAACTTGCTTTTGGTGGAAAGTTAAAATCTATAGTTGTAAATACGAGAGAGTCTGCTGTCAATATATTAAAGTATTGTAAAAACGAAGGTCTCTCCGACATAGAAGTCGTAATTCTTTCAGAGTTAGAGTTTAAAGATTCTGAATATATCGAAGGAACCTTTCCTATATCCTATTTTATAGAACTTGATGCCGATAGGAAGGCTATCCTTTCATTGGTCGCTGATTTGTTCTACGTCGAAGATTCTGAACGGGCTCGGGAGTTAAGTTTAAAATTTCCGGTTTATAGATTCTTAACTCAAGACCACCTGGTTTTTCAGGGCCCAACCCTGGGCATAGGTTTTGATCCTACCAAAGATTTAGGCTTGTTAGATAGAGAGGGTAAGATAAATAGACTTAAAGAAGAGATTAAGATGTTCAAGAATAGTATAGAGGAAGTATCGGTTCGCATAATAGAATCAGAGAAGAGCTGCTCTTTGATAACTGACAGGCTCTCTGATTGCGAAGCCAGAAAATCCGAGTTAAATTATCATCTCATCGGTCTAAAGAAGACCTTAGAATCAGAACAGGCTAATAGAGAGAGGTTATCTCAGGAACAGGAAGTATTGGATTTGGATATAGAGGATATAGGGGCTCAACTTAACAGTGATGCATCGCGCAGGGATAGGTTGAAAGCAGAGCTTGGTCAGGCCGGAGATAGGGTCAAAGAGGGTGAAGAGAGGTTATTATCTTTGCAGGATAGTCAGGCCAGATCTCTTGACAGGAAACATGAGCTGTCTATAGAGCTGGCCCAGCTTGAGACTAAAGAGGCATCCTATGCGGAGAGAAGAGAGAAGTACGATGATATATATAAAGCTGTTGAGATAGAGCTGCAGAATTTAAACGTAGATAAACAGAAAAGAGAGAATGAGCAGACAGAGATTGGTGTTAAGATAGGTCAGTTAGAAGACGAGATATTTCGCCTGGAAGGTGAGAACGAAGGTTTAGAAGTCAAGTTAAGAGAAGGTGCTGAAAGATTGACTCAAGACAAAAGCGAATATGAAGATTTAAAGTCTCAGTTTGAGAAAGAAGAGGACGAGCTTATAAAATTAAGAAATGAATCTGCTGCTTATAAAGATGAAGCTCATGATCTGGATCTGAACATGAATGAAGAAGAGTATAGAATTAAAAGTATAAGAGAGAGACTTGATCAAGTCTATGGTATAACTGATATTCCAGATGGAGTTAAAGGTGAAATAAGTACAGAGGTTGTAGAGGAAGAGTTAAAAGAGCTTCAGGAAAAATTGGAAAGAATAGGTGAGGTTAATCTTGTCGCTATAGAGGAACATAAGAGCTTAAAAGAACGTTCAATCTTTCTTGAGAATCAAGAGAGAGACCTTCTGGAAGCGAAAGAGTCTCTGCAGGCTGCTATCAGAAAGATAAATAAGACTACGCGTGATATGTTTTCGGGAACATTTCAGCGAGTAAGAGCGTCTTTTAAAGAGATATTCCCGCGTCTATTTGGCGGCGGAGATGCAGATCTTGTTTTAGAAGAGGGTGTAGATTGTCTTGAGTCCGGGGTTGAAATATTGGCTAGACCTCCGGGTAAGAAACTCCAAGGTGTTAGCCTGCTTTCAGGCGGAGAGAAAGCGCTCACTGCTCTGGCATTATTGTTTGCTATTTTTCAGTCTAAGCCTTCTCCGTTTTGTATTCTTGACGAGGTTGATGCTCCTCTAGATGAATCGAATATCGATAGATATAGAGAGATATTAGAAGAGTTCTCCCGGCTATCCCAGTTTTTGGTCATAACCCACAATAAGCGTACTATCTCAACAGCCGATATCATCTATGGTATCACTATGGAGAATACAGGTATATCAAAGATTGTATCTGTAAAGTTTCACAGAACAGAAGAGCCGGCGGTAGGTCATTAGACGCTATATCTTGACTCGGCCTGCCTTATCTGTTATTATTTTCCAAATAATAATCAAGGAGAGATACTATGGAAGATAAAGAGATACTGGATGTTGATAGAGAGGTTGAAGAAGGCAGGTTATTTGCGATTCTTGCCTATATATCTTTGTTCTGTTTTATACCTCTCTTTTTAAAAAAAGATAACAGATTTGCATTTTTCCATGCTAAGCAGGGGCTGGTCATATTTATCGGCGAAATTTTGGCAGCTGTACTCTCTGTTGTGCCTTTCTTCGGTGCTATAATTCAATTTCTGGCTATTTTAGTGTTCAGCTTAGCCTCTGTTATTGGGATAATCCAAGTTCTTATGGGTCAGTATTGGAAGATGCCCTATGTGTATCCAGTGGCTGAGAAAATCAACATCTGATTTAATATGAGGCATATAGCATTAATAACCTGGATTGGGATATTACTCTTTGCTGGTGCAATAATAGTAAAGTTTAGAACTGTAGCAGCCGGAGATTATGAGATCTGGCTAGAGTTTGCCAATACTCTTCTCTTGATTTCAATAGCTGTCTCCCTTATTCATCTCCTCAGAAAGTCTCAGTAGTTATTTGGAATATTCATGGAGAAAGAGAGTCTCACCTTATTTAGCAAGAGTTATTCCTTAAGGAAGTTGCCCTATCCACATATAGTAGTATCCAGCAAGAAGGAGATTCATGGCTGGTGGGGCGGGAGAAGAGAGTGCACGGGTGAGAGGTTTCTTCTCAACCCCTACTCCGGTTGCTCTGTAGGCTGCTTCTATTGCTATGCCAGATCTTTTCCGGGATGGTTTCAACTATTCAGAAAACGCGGCATAGTTGTTGTAGCGGAAGAGTTCCATAAGGCAGTGGCCAGGCAATTGGATTCGATAGATATTGCTGCCTGTGGTTACCTGAGCCCTGTTACAGATCCTTTTCAGCCTCTTAATCGGGAATTTAGATTAGCAGAGAAGATAATAGTTGAATTTAGCAAAAGAAACATCCCAATTGAGTTTATAACAAAATGCAGGGTGCCTGATGAAGTTTTAAATATACTTAAAGGTAATGAACACAATTTCGGCCAGATCTCTATCCTGACTCCGGATGAAAAGATCAGCAGAATCCTGGCTCCTCGAGGTGCTGGTGTTGATATTCTTTTTGAAAATATAGCTAGAATCTCAGCCAAAGGTATATTTTCAGTTATAAGAATAGATCCGATTCTACCTTTTATAACAGATAGCAGAGAAGATTTAGCCAATCTTATAAGAAAGGCAAAGAAGAGCGGAGCTAAGCATGTAATATCAAGCGTCTTGGATATTCCACAAGTCATAAGAGAAGAAATTTTGGAGTTTATAAAAAGAAATTTCGGTTTTGATATTTATATCAAATATAAAGGTCTTTATACTGAAAAGATAAGCGGTTATTTAAACGCAGATCTAAACTACAGAATTAAGATTTTTGATTTTTTAAAGAGAGAGGTTTTAAAAAACGGAATGAGTTTCGCGCTTTGTATGGAGCATAGGATTTTAAAAGATGGAAATTTAAAAGGCCTAAATAAGGAGTATATGAGTTCAGATAACTGTGAAGGTATCAATATTCCTCTCTATAGGAGAAGAGGAGATAAGTTTTATCCTGCAGCCGATTGTCCAGGTAACTGTTTGAATTGCGAGGATCCGATTTGCGGTGTAGATGATCTGGCAATGGGTGAGCCCGGCTCTAAAAAAGATTGGAAACTTAAAGATTACAAAAGATGGTCAGCGATGATAAAATTAAAAAGTTATGAAGATAAATAATGTAGAGATTGAATTTAGGAATGAAGATATCACTACTTTAAAAGTCGATGCTATTATAAATCCTGCGAATACAGAGTTAATTATGGGTGGAGGGTTGGCCCTTGCTATCAAAAGAAGGGCCGGGGGTGAGATAGAGAGAGAGGTTCTTAGACTGGCCCCTATTGTCCTGGGTGACTCTGTGATAACATCCGGAGGCCGGTTAAAAGCAGATTGGATAATACATTCAGCAACCATGAAAATGGATTTTAAAACAGATCAAGATATTATAGGAAGATCTTTGGACAGCGCTTTGAACCTTGCAAAAGAGAGAAGTCTTAAGAGTATTGCAGTGCCTGCTTTAGGCTGCGGTACAGGAAGATTCCCGATTAAGAAGGCTGCCAAGATCATGGTTGACGAAGTTTTGAGCCATATCCAAAATGGCAGTTCACTTAAGAGGATTGTTTTTTCGTTTAAAACTGAGCCGGCATATTTAGAGTTTAAAGAGAGCTTCTTATCTTATTATAGTTATCAATCAAGAAAGCTGGCTCAGATTCCAATACCTACAGTAGATGCTATTATTTTTACAGAGGAGAATAAAGTCCTTCTCATAGAGAGGGAGAATCCTCCTTACGGCCTTGCTCTTCCCGGAGGATTCCTGGAGTATGGGGAGTCTCTTGAAGATTGTATCAGGCGGGAAGTCGAAGAGGAGACTTCCTTAAGAGTGATAAAATTAAAACAGTTTCACACCTATTCAGCTCCAGGCAGGGATCCCAGGTTTCATACCGTAACTACAGTCTTTATAGTAGAGGTAAAAGGTTTACCCAAAGCAGGCAGTGATGCTAAAGCTATAAAGCAGTTTTTGTTAGATAAACTGCCTTCCAAGGAAGATTTTGCTTTCGATCATTGGCAGATATTACAGGATTGGCTTAAAACCCGGCAATAATAGTCTTTAAGTAATTACTATCTAAAAACTTGACAAAAGTATTTTTTATGTTATAAATATATTAGAGAAAAAAGGGTATGAAAATGAAAGATAAAAAGATATTATCAAGCAGCGAAAATTCAAATAGCAAGTTTGAAGAGTTTTTAGAAGATTTTCAGGAATATGAAAGGGATAAAGCAGAAAATGCTTTTCTTGATGCTTATTCACGCTGGTTGAAGACGAAGGCCTTAAAGGATAAGCTGGAAGCAATGAAGAAAGGAATAAAGTTTGAAGCTCTTAATTCTCAATTTTCACTGGCTTTTATATTTCCTCTCAAGTAGTCCTTTAAAATTTTATCAAAATCACAATTTTACTTGACACCTCTATGTCTTATGTTATATTTGCCCCATTAGTTGTATCAGATAAGAGCAATAATGAAGGTAAATAAACAGTGTATAACAAGACTTACCTGTTAGAAAGGTTTTAGAAAAACCTCTTAAAACAGGAAGTTTTTTTAAAAGACAGTTGCTGAGAATATAGCTTAGTCTCTGTTTTTTCTGAGGTTGAGGATCTAGTCTAAGGCCAAGGATAATAACAGCGATGTTTTATCCCCGGTCTTATTTTAGACCGGTTATTTTTTATAAGGAGGCTAAGATGGATAGAAGAGTTGGATTTATAGGGATTATCTTAGAGGATAGAGAGACGCAGGCTCAACTTGTCAATCAGGTTCTTTCTAAGTTTGCTGAAACTATTGTTGGGCGTATAGGGCTGCCTTACAAAGAGAAGAGATGTTCTGTTATAACTCTTATTGTAGACGCAACTACTGATGAGCTTGGCGCTATGACCGGAAAGCTTGGCAAGATAGAGGGGGTCTCTGTTAAGTCCGCTTTAAGCAAAGAAAAGAATAGATGAAGACTACACCAAAATCTTTGAGGCTCCAGATCGGAATATTCGGCCGTATGAATGTTGGTAAATCCAGTTTCCTTAACATGGTTAGCGGCCAGGATGTCTCTATAACATCCGATCTTCCCGGAACAACGACTGATGTTGTTGAGAAGACTATGGAGCTTCTCCCTGTTGGCCCGGTCGTATTCCTGGATACAGCAGGCTTAGATGATAGCTCTTCTTTAGGCGAGAAGAGAGTAAAGAAGACAGAGAAGATATTTAATCGTTCAGAGATAATAGTTCTATTGGTAGAGGCTGATATTTGGAGTGATTATGAAGAGAGAATAATCAAAGAGGCTAAGAAGAGAGATAGACCTGTTATTATAATTGTGAATAAAACAGATATTAAATTTCCATGTGATGAGTTTTTGAATTTAATAACTACCAAGTGCCAAGAATATCAGCTTATTATAAGTACAGATTTAAAAAACCGCGATAGATATGTCAATCCATTTAAGGAAAAGATATTAGAGTTATCCCCGGAAGATTTTCGTAATCCCCCGCCTATAATAAGTGATTTAATGCCTAAAGGCGGTATTGCAGTCTTAATAATTCCCATTGATTTAGAAGCTCCCAAAGGAAGGATAATTCTTCCCCAAGTTCAAACAATAAGAGATGCTTTAGATGGAGATCAGGCGGCTTTGATTGTTAAAGAGAGTGAGTACAAGCAAGCTTTAAATAGTCTTAAGAGAAAGCCGGATATAGTTGTCTCTGACTCTCAGGTTGTAGATTTTATGATTGAGAATACTCCGCCGGATGTTAATGCTACGACTTTTTCAACTCTCTTTGCGCGTTATAAGGGAGATATAGCGGAGGAGATTAAAGGTGTTTTTATGGTAGATGAGATAGGACCGGGAGATAAAGTGCTGATAGCTGAAGCATGCTCTCACCATCCGATAGAAGATGATATTGGAAGAGTTAAAATACCGCGTTGGTTAAAAGATTATCTGGGCTTTGATCTTAAGTGGGATAGTACCGCCGGCAGAGACTATCCTGATGATCTCTCTGACTATAAACTTATTATCCATTGCGGGGGTTGTATGATAACGCGGTATGAGATGCTCAGTCGGATTCAGATGGCAATTGAAAAAGGAGTAGCCATTACTAATTACGGTATTGTCATATCTTATTTAAAAGGTGTGCTGGAGCGGATTCTTTCGCCTATACCTGAGGCAGCGGAGTTATTTAGAAAATATAGAGAGGAGGTTAGAGATGAAAGTATATAGTGATGATACTAAGAACTGGATAGATAATAGAATTAAGAGAGATGAGGTAACTAAGTTTTTAAAAAATAATAAAGATTTCATAGACGATGAACTTATTGAGAAGAAGATAGTTAAAAATAAGAATGCTGACAAAAAACTCATAAAGGATATAATCGCAAAATCTCTTGAGGTTAAGACTCTATCTTTAGATGAAACTGCCTATCTTTTAAATGTAGAGGATGAGGATACTTGGGCCATGATGGAGGATGCTGCTTTAAAAGTCAAGAAGAGAGTCTATGATAATAGAATCGTTACTTTTGCACCGCTCTATATGTCTAACTTATGTGTAAATGACTGTCTCTACTGCGGTTTTCGTAAATCCAATAACTCTGCTAGACGCAGAGTTTTAACTAAAGAAGAGGTAATTAAAGAGACGGAGGTCTTGGCGGGTGAGATTGGCCATAAGAGGCTGATAGTTGTCTATGGAGAGCATCCTAAGACCGACGTAGACTACATGGAAGAGACAATCTCTGCAATTTATAGTGTTAAGGTTAGGACTAAACATGGGTATGGATCTATACGGCGTGTCAATGTCAATGCAGCATCTCTTTCAATCTCTGATTTAGAGAGGCTTCATGATGTTGGTATCGGGACCTATCAGGTCTTTCAGGAGAGTTACCATCATCCTACTTATAGTAAGGTTCACCCTGAGGGAACTATTAAGGGTGATTACTCCTGGAGATTATATTGTTTACATCGGGCGATGGAGGCAGGGGTTGATGATGTTGGTCTGGGAGTATTATTCGGACTCTATGATTGGAAATTTGAGGTTTTGGGTCTCCTCTCTCACACTTTAGATCTGGAGAGTAAATTCGGCATAGGAGCTCATACGATATCATTTCCCCGGCTTGAGCCGGCCAAAGATACTCCTTTTACTGAGAGTTCAAACTATAAGGTCTCAGACCGGGATTTTAAGAAGCTGATCACTATTATTCGCCTTGCCGTGCCTTATGCAGGAATGATTATAACGGCCCGGGAGAGTGCCGAGATCAGACGCGATGCTTTAAGACTCGGCATTACTCAGACCGATGCCTCAACCCGTATAGGTATAGGCGCTTATAGCGATTGCTACAGGAAGCAGGAAGGCAATAGACAGCAGTTCTATCTTGGAGATACCCGGTCTTTAGATGAGGTGATAAGAGAGTTTGCCCGGATGGGATATATCACATCTTTCTGTACCGCCGGTTACCGCTGCGGACGGACAGGAAAAAACATTATGCAGCTCTTGAGGTCAGGCCGGGAAGGAAAGTTCTGTAAACTTAATGCGGTTTTGACTTTCAGGGAATGGCTGGATGATTTTGCCTCTGCTGAAACAAAAAAAGCGGCTCTATCGATTATTAAAAAAGAGATAAAAGAGGTTAAAATAGAGATGCCTAAAGTCTATGATGATTTTATAAGTTATTATGAAAAAATAAGAGATGGCCAAAGAGACCTCTATTTCTAGATTTAAAGAACTCAGCGTTGAATTTAAAAGAGAGTACCCTTCTTCTATTCAGCTTGTTTCGATATCAGAGTCCCGCTGGTCTTATCTACCAGGAGAGGAGCTGGGTATCTCATCAAATATGATAAGAGTAAAATTAAAGAATAATCTGGGTTTGATTGTATGTTTAAGAAAGGAATCAGAGCTCTCAGCCGATTTTATAAAAGATTTTTTCAAAAGTATCTATGAAGAATAGATTGAGTAAAAATGAAATCAAAAAGTTTCTTAAAGGCGAAGATGAGAACCATCTCCTGGAGACTGCATCCAATATTCGGAAGGAATTTTTTAAAAAGAAGGTTCTAATAAGAGCTATTATCGCGTTTTCAAATTATTGCTTGAGAGATTGTCTCTACTGCGGTTTAAGGATAAGCAATAAAAAGTTAAGGCGCTACAGAATGAGAAAAGATGAGATTGTCGGTGTTGCCAGGGGAATTATTGAAAAAGGTATTAAGACTATCGTGCTTCAATCGGGAGATGATCTTTATTATTCTAGAGATAATCTGGTTAATTTAATAGTAAGTATAAAAAGGTTCTCTCCTTCTCTTGCTCTGACTCTTTCGATAGGCGAGAGGCCGTTGGATGACTATAAGGCTTTCTATGATGCCGGAGCAGATAGATATCTCATTAAGCATGAGACAGCCAATGAGAGTCTGTATAATAAACTCCATCCGAATCAGAGTTTTAAAGAGAGGGTTGAGATAATAGAGTTTTTAAGAAAAATAGGTTATCAGGTTGGCCTGGGCAATATAATCGGTCTTCCCGGCCAGAGTTTAAAAGATTTGGCAGCCGATATAATGTTTTATCAGGATTTTCAGCCCGATATGATAGGTCTGGGACCTTTCATATCCGCAGTTGATACCCCGCTCTCTGCTCAGCCTTCTCCGGATATGAAGCTTGTTCTCAGGTCATATGCTTTAGCGCGAGTTGTAACAGTGGATTCTCATATACCTTTAACCACTGCAGCTATGACTAAAGGTGAAAATGATTTTATGAGAGAGTCTCTTAAAGTGAGCACCAATGTTATCATGGTTGATTTTACACCCAAAGAGTATAGTCTCAGTTATAAAATATATGATAATAGGTCTATCTCTTCAATTAGAGAAATAGATTATTTGATCAAAAAGCTGGGGTTTACTCCTTCTTATGTCAAAGGGGATTCTTTGAAGAGATTTTAATCTTTTGAGCGGTCTCTTTCTGCTGTTTTTCTTTTCTTTTGCTTGGTGCCAGAATAGACTATGAACGGTGTTAATTTTAATACCGTAAAAGAGCTATCAGAACATAAGAAGGTAGATAAATATGGTATTATGATATATGCAATCTTTCATAAAGAGATAAAACGTGTTGTAGAGAGTTTGGGGGATAAAATGAGCACATTTTTGTCACAAAATGGGGGCAGCCTATCAAGGGGCATAGATACTCTTACTATAGAAAAAAGACCAAAGAGCTTGAATATGAAAGTGTCCAAAATATGTTACACTCAGTTGTTCTATAGATTGACCTTAAGTTTAAATTCTGCTACAATTCTAAAGCGTTTTAACTATTTGGGCCGTTGGCTCAATCGGCAGAGCAGGGGCCTCTTAAGTCCAAGGTTGCAGGTTCGATTCCTGCACGGCCCAGATATTATTTAAGGGGTAAGAGTTATGGGCAGGTGGCGGAATCGGCAGACGCGCAGGACTTAGAATCCTGTCCCGAAAGGGGTGCGGGTTCAAGTCCCGCCTTGCCCATTTATCAAGGGTTTGATATAATAATCTGCTATTTAGCCGTTTTAAATGACAGCTGGAGATTGGTTTTTCATGCGGGAGTAGCTCAGCGGTAGAGCACAACCTTGCCAAGGTTGGGGTCGCGGGTTCAAATCCCGTCTCCCGCTCTATACAAAGACTAAAATTTGGTATTTTGACTTTTAACAAGAAAGGTGGTGGTAATGAATATATCAGATCTTTTAAGTGTCGGAGCAATAAAGCTGAATCTTAAGGCAAAAGATAAAAATACAGCCATAGATGAGCTGTTGGAAGTATTGATAACAGCCAAAAAATTAGATCAGAAGAATAAGCCCAAAGTAAGGAAGGTTTTAAGGGCCAGAGAGAAGCTTGGCTCAACCGGAATAGGCCAAGGGATAGGTATTCCCCATGCCAAAGATAGTTGTATAAAAAAGATAACGGTTTGTTGCGGAATATCCAAAAAGGGTGTAGATTTCGACTCTTTAGATGGTGAGTTGGTAAATATATTCTTTATGATTCTTGCGCCTGAAGATGCAACAGGCGAACATCTTAAGACTTTGGCAAAGATATCGCGTTTAGTCAGAGCCAGGTTTTTCCGCATGAGTCTCATGCAGTGCAAAAGTCCTAAGAACCTTCTCTCTATCCTTAAAAGGGAAGAAGAGGAGATGGGGTAGATATAATATCAGGGTTATAAGAATGATAAAAGAACTACGCTGGTTATATCCTGGCATTGGTATAAAAAGATGGATATTCCTTTCAGCCGTAGGGGTGATCTTTATATCGTTAAGCTCGGCAAGCCTTGTAAAGGCTGACAGCTATAATAGCAACTTCTATTCCATATTAGGTCTTCTTTTGGGGGCATTAGCCATTATAGTAGGTATCAAAGAGTTCGTTGCTGCAGTTATAAACGCTCTCTATCCTGAACGCTCCAAAAAGTTATTGGAATTGTTTCTGGAAAAGAAAAAGCTGGAGAAGGGGCCCAATATTGTTGCTATTGGAGGAGGTACAGGCCTTTCGACACTGCTTCAGGGTTTAAAAAATGTCACTGCCAATACTACTGCCATTGTTACCGTAGCCGACGATGGAGGCTCTTCAGGCAGGCTGCGGAAAGAATTTGATATCCTTCCTCCTGGAGATATAAGGAACTGCCTTGTTGCTTTAGCCGATGCTCCGCCTTTAATGAGAGAACTGTTTCAGTACCGCTTTAAAGCTGAAGGTGAATTAAAAGACCACAATTTTGGCAATCTATTTATTACTGCGCTCTCTCAAATAACAGGCGATTTTGAAAAGGCAATAAAAGAGTCTAGTAAGGTTCTGGCTATAAAAGGCCGCGTTATTCCAGCGACAGTAGACAAGGTAAAATTAATCGCGGAGCACGAGAACGGTAGGGAGACAGTGGGTGAATCTAAAATTCCAGAGGCAAAACTTAAGATTAAAAGAGTAAGGCTTCAGCCTTCTCAATGCAAGTTGGTTTATGAGGCGATGGAGGCGATTGAGAATGCAGATGTTATTATCTTAGGCCCCGGCAGTCTCTATACCAGTGTTATACCCAATCTTCTTGTCCCTGGTATGGCGGAGGCCATTTTAAACTCCCCTGCTATTAAGATATATGTGGTCAATATTATGACTCAACTTGGCGAGACTGATAACTATACAGCTTCAGACCATATTAAGGCTATCTTTGAACATACCTCTTCAAGTTTAATTCAGTATGCAGTGCTTAATTTATCTTTTATTCCCGGTGACCTGCTTCAGAATTATCAGGAAGAGGACAGCTCTCCTGTAAGGGCTGATATTATCGAAGTAGAGAAGTTAGGGCCTAAAGCCATTGTTAGAGATCTCTCTGATTTAGGAGGTGTTGTCAGGCATGATTCAAATAAACTTGCCGAGCTGGTGCTGGAGATACTCAGTCTTAATAAAAGCAGAGGGAAATGGATTTAAACAGAGATAGTATTAATCTATTAATTGCTGTTCATGCTCACCAGCCGGTTGATAATTTTGACAATGTTTTTCATCAGGCTTTTGAGAGTTCATACATTCCTTTTTTTAATGCACTCTCTCAGTTTCCGGAGATAAAAATGTCATTTCATATAAGCGGCAGTCTTTTGGATTGGACATTAAAGAATCAAGTGGAATTCTTGAATCTTATAGAAAGTTTAATTGAGAAGGGACAATTAAAGCTTCTCTCAGCCGGTTATTACGAGCCTATATTGGTACTTCTCTCTGATCGGGATAAGAGAAACCAGATAGAGCTATATCTCTCCAAGATAAGTGAGATTTTTAAGGTCAAACCCAGAGGACTCTGGCTTACTGAGAGAGTCTGGGAGCCGGATTTAGTCAAACCGATAAAGACCTCCGGTATTGATTTTGTTATTGTTGATGATGAACATTTTAAAAGAGCCGGACTGGACCAGGAGAGTATAGGGGGTTATTATATGACCGAAGATAAGAACTATAGTTTGGCTCTTTTCCCAGGCTCTAAATTCTTAAGATACTCAATGCCGTTTAAACCCCCGGCTGATTCAATAGATTATTTAAGGTTAAAAAAAGAACAGGGAGTAATGGCAATATCCTTTGGAGATGATTTAGAGAAATTCGGATTTTGGCCAGGTACATATGATTGGGTCTATAAGGAACAGTGGTTGAACAGGTTCTTCACTCTCTTGTCTCAAAATAGCGATTGGCTTAAAACAGCCCATTTCAGTGATATCTTGAATTCCTACCCTTCTTCAGGCAGGGTATATTTACCCTCTGCAAGTTATTCAGAGATGATGGACTGGTCAGGAGGTATGTTTAGGAATTTTTTGACTAAGTATCCTGAGAGTAACCATCTCCAGAAAAGAGTATTCAATATTAGCTTGAAATTAGAGCAGTTGGAAGAGGATTCGAAGAGAGTCTATCCTCAAATAAGAGAGAAGCTCTATAAGGCCCAGAACAATGATGTCTATTGGCATGGAGTCTTTGGCGGGCTCTACCTTACGCATTTAAGATATCTCGCCTATAGATATCTTATAGATGCTGAGAATGATTTGGATACTATAACTGAAGTTCGATTTCCGCTGATTGAACAGAGCGATATTGATTTAGATGGAAATGAGGAGGTTATCTTTAAAGATAGAGTCTATAATCTTTATATCTGTCCAGACTCTGGAGGTACTATTGTTGAGATAGACTATAAGCCTAAAAATATGAATATTCTTAATGTTTTAACAAGGAGAGAAGAGTCTTACCATCAAAAGATACTTCAGGAGAGCGAGATTGATAGTGAACTTTCAGCTCCAGTAAATCCTTCCAGTATTCATGATCAAACAGCAATAGTTGCCCAGGGGCTTCAAGATAAACTGGTATATGACCATTATAGAAAATCTGCCTGGATAGACCATATCTACTCAGAGCTTGATTTAAACGAGGAGGCTTTTTCAAGAAATAGAGTGAAAGATGTTTTAAACCTTCATAAGAGACCTTATAGATGTAAAGCTGATGAGAAGGGTATAAAGGTATCTATAGATGTTAAAGGTCTATCTTTAGTAAAGAGTCTTAAATTAAACGGAAATTTTCTTAATTTTTCATATAATATAAAGCACAGCCTGGATAATGATTTGGTCTTCTCTTCTGAGTTTAATCTGCTCTTATATTCAGAAGAGATATTAAAAGAGGGAGGGTTTTTTAAAACCCGGGAATTAGCATTAGAAGATAGCTGGTTTAAGTTGAGATACTCGTTTAAATTTTCAAAAGAGACAACCATCTTTTCATATCCTATCTATACTATCTCTGATTCCGAATCTGGTTTAGAGAAGTCATACCAGGGGCTGTCTATGCATTTTATTTGGCCGTTTGAGAAAAAGTCTCTGGATTTAAATTTTAAGATAGGTGTGGATAAACTATGAGAATTATAAGAAAATTAAAAGTGGCTTCCGAACAAGGTTTACATGCAAGGCCTGCCGCGGTGTTTGTTGAGACGGCGAATAAATTTATGTCAAAGGTTATAGTTACAAAGGGCGATTTAGTCGTAGATGGGAAATCCATTTTAAATATTTTAACTCTGGGTGTAGAATGTAAAGATGAGATTATTATTGAAGTCGAAGGTGAAGATGCAGAAGAGGCTATAGAGTCGTTGAAGAGAGTAATATTAAAAGAAGATGTTTAATAAAGAGATAATACTTAAAGGAGTTCCAGTATCACCGGGTATAGGCATAGCCAAGGCTTATGTTATATCGAATGATATACTTCAGGTAGAGCGCAGGAGTATTAAAGAGGCTGATTTAAGCGAAGAGATAAAGAACTTAGAAAACGCTCTTCTTAAGACCAAGAAAGAGATAGTCAAGATACAGGATAGTATGGCCCGGGAGATGGGTTCTAAATATGCCAATATATTTGATGTTCAGCTTATGCTTTTGGAAGATAGAGTTCTGCTGGAGGAGATTATAGAGAGGCTGAGAAAGGAGCTTTGTGGTATCGAGTATGTGTTTTTTGATGTACTTAAAAAATATAAGAAGGCTCTTGCCAAGCTTGACGATCCCTACCTTAAAGAGAGAGTTCAGGATATCAGTGATTTTGGCAAGAGGGTTTTGAAAAACCTAATAGGCAAAGATGTATCGACCGTTAGAGAGTTTAAAGAAAAGACTATATTGATTGCTCATGATCTCTCTCCTTCAGATACAGCTGTTTTAAATAGAGAGTTTGTCTTAGGTCTTGTTACAGAGAGCGGAGGGCCGACTACCCATACTGCAATTATGGCTAAATCGTTCGAAATACCGGCTATTGTAGGAGCAGAGAATGCTACCTTTAAGATAGAGATGGGCGACCTTGTTATCATAGACGGCAGCAGCGGAGAGCTGATAGTCAACCCTTCCCATGCTACTTTGAAGTTATATCAAGAGAAGAAAAATGAGGTAGAGGCTAAATTGGCCCGCATCATGGAGTTTAAAGATAATGAGAGTAAGACCAAAGATGGCGTGGTTATTAAGATAATGGCCAACATAGAATTGCCATTTGAGGTTAAGTCGGTTCAGGATCATGGAGCGGACGGCATCGGGCTTTACAGGACAGAGTATCTCTATTTGAATCGTACAGATCTTCCCACTGAAGATGAGCAGTATCAGGCCTATAAGATGGTTGCTCTTCAGATGGCTCCAGATACAGTTATTATAAGGACGTTAGATCTTGGAGGGGATAAGTTTATATCTCCATTGGATATATCTTATGAGCTGAATCCTTTTCTTGGTTGGCGGGCGATAAGGTTCTGTCTGGCTAGGCCTATCATATTTAAGACTCAGCTCAGGGCTATGTTGAGAGCCTCGGTTCATGGCGATCTTCAGATAATGTTTCCTATGATATCAGGGATTGAAGAGGTGGACGAAGCCAGAAAGATTATAGCTGAGGTTATGCAGGATTTAGATAGAGAAGAGATCCCCTACAATAAGGATCTAAAGATAGGGGCTATGCTTGAGACGCCTTCGGCAGCCATGGTCTGTGACCATCTTAAAAACAGGGTCGATTTCTTCAGTATCGGTACTAACGATCTTATACAGTACTCTATTGCAGTCGACCGTATAAATGAGAAGATTTCCTATCTCTATGACCCTGCTCATCCCGGAGTCTTAAGGCTAATAGACCGGATCATAAAAGATAGCAGAGAGCATCGGGTTCCTGTTGGTATGTGCGGAGAGATGGCGGGGGTTAACTACTTCTTTCTCCTTCTTCTGGGGCTGGGATTACGTAAATTCAGTGTCAGCCCTTTAATAATACCTGAGCTTAAGCTCATTGTCTCTGTTGTTGAAATAACCCGGGCAGAGAAGATTGCAGCGGAGGTAATGCAGATGGACTCTGCTAAAGCGATAAAAGATTTACTGAAAATAGAATTAAAAACATTGCTGGGTAAAGATTACGGAGAGTTAGTAGGAATCTGATGGAAGCAGTGATTTTAGCAGCAGGGGTTGGTAAGAGGCTCTATCCTCTAACGAAGAAGATACCCAAGGCGCTCTTTCCGATAGATGGCTCACCAGTCATAGAGTATATCTTAAAGAAGCTAAGGTCTTTAGATTTAAAAAGAATAAACATAGTAACCAATGATAAGTATTATAGTAATCTTATAAATTGGGTCGAAAATTACCATGCTTCGGTTCCGATAGTCATAAAATCAGATGGAACCAGAAACCAAAGGGATAAGCTTGGTGCGGTTGGAGACCTCAAATTTATACTGAAAAGTGAAAAGATAAAAGATGATATTTTGCTTCTGGTCTCCGATATGGTATTCTCTTTTAAACTGGAAGGCTTTCTCTCCTCTGTTAAGAAGAGAAAAGATCAGAATTGGCTGCTTCTCTACAGGCTTAAAGATAGAGAACAGGCATCTAACTATGGCATACTCTCTTTAGATAAAGATAATAAGGTTATAAGATTTCAAGAAAAACCTAAAGTTCCTTTTAGCTCGCTGATAGCATTTGGAATCTACTATCTGCCTAGGAGTAAATTAAGTATGGTCAATGAGTTTTATGAGAGAGAGGGTTCTATGGATGTTCTGGGAGGATATTTTCGTTACTTAGCTGAGAGAGATTCTCTCTACGGTTTTGTTCAGAGAAGCGGGAGCTGGGCTGATATCGGCGGAAGTATAGAATGTTACAGGAAAGCAATAGAGGTTGTTAGCGAAAGGAGAAATTTCTAATGGTTAGGATGAGAAAATATCTTATTACGTCTGAATCAGTAACAAAAGGCCATCCAGATAAGATGGCAGATACAATATCAGATGCTGTTTTGGATGCTTTGATGGATAAAGATCCTGACTCTAGAGTAGCTTGCGAAACTCTCTTGACTACAGGGATGGCTTTTGTAGCGGGTGAGATAAGTACGGATGCATATGTAGAGGTTGCAAGGATTGCAAGAGATACAATCGGAGAGGCAGGGTATACCAAACTGGATTATGGTTTCTGCTGTCAAAACTGTGCTGTTGTAACATCAATCCAGGAACAGTCTAAGGATATTGCTTTAGGAGTAGATGCGGGAGGGGCAGGGGATCAGGGTATGATGTATGGCTATGCTGTTGATGAAACCCCTGAGCTTATGCCTCTGCCTATCATGCTTTCGCATGATCTTGTTAGAAAGCTGACAGATGTGCGTGAGGAGAAAAAGTTGAAATATTTAAGGCCGGACGGAAAGAGTCAGGTCTCTGTAGAGTATCACAATAATAAACCTAAGAGGATAAGCTGTGTGATTATAGCTGCTCAGCATGATCCTGCTGTTAAGATGGAAGAGCTGAGAATGGATATAATAAGGAGAGTTATAAAGCCTGTATTACCTGCTAAGTATGTAGATAAGGATACCAAATATTTAGTCAATCCTACAGGCAGGTTTGTTATCGGCGGTCCTCAGGGAGATACAGGTTTAACAGGGCGTAAGATAATGGTTGATACTTACGGCGGTATAGGGCGTCATGGCGGAGGAGCTTTTTCAGGGAAAGATCCGTCTAAAGTAGATCGTTCTGCAGCATATATGGCGCGTTATATAGCTAAGAATATTGTAGCATCTGAAGCTGCAAAGAGGTGTGAAGTTCAGCTTGCCTATGCTATCGGCGTGGCTGAGCCGGTCTCGGTCATGATAGATAGTTATAATACCGCTGTTGTACCTGAGGCCAATATTGTCAAAGTTATAAAAAAGAGTTTTGATTTAACACCTTGCGGTATTATTGAGTTCTTAAAACTTAAGAGACCTATATATAAAAAGACTGCATACTATGGTCATTTCGGCAGGGAGGAAGACGGCTTTAGCTGGGAGATTTTGGGTAGAGTGGACGAATTAAGGAAAGCTTTGAAACTTTGAAAGGGGATACTGAATGGAAACAGACTCTTTGATAAAAGATATATCACTTGCAGCTGGAGGAAAGAAGAGGATTGAGTGGGCGTTGAACAGAATGCCTGTATTGGAAAAGATAAGAGAGAGGTTCTCTAAAGAGAAACCTTTAAAAGGGTTAAATATAGGCGGTTGTCTCCATCTAACGACAGAGACGGCTGTATTGGCAATAACGTTAAAAGAGGCAGGGGCTCGTGTTCTTCTCTGTGCATCTAATCCGCTCTCTACTCAAGATGATACCGCAGCTTCATTAGTGGCAGATTACGGGATAGAGGTCTTTGCTGTTAATGGAGAAGATAATGAGACTTATTATAGCCATATCGAGGCTGTTTTGGCTAATCATCCTATAATAACTATGGATGATGGAGCCGATCTTGTATCTACGATACATAAAAAAGCCGAAGGAGATAAGAGTATAGAGCTACCTTGGGGCAGCACCGAAGAGACTACAACCGGGGTTATAAGGCTGAAAGCCTTGGCAGCGGAAGGAAAACTTCTCTATCCGGTGATTGCTGTAAATGATGCCTGGACAAAACATCTCTTTGACAATAGATATGGAACCGGGCAGTCAACGCTGGATGGTATTATAAGAGCGACGAATAAGCTTATTGCAGGTAATAATGTAGTTATAGCCGGTTATGGCTGGTGCGGTAAGGGAGCTGCCAAGAGAGCAAAGGGGTTGGGCGGAAATATTATTGTTACAGAGGTTGACTGCTTAAAGGCTCTTGAAGCCGTTATGGATGGGTTTAGAGTTATGCCTATGAATGAGGCAGCCAAGATAGGGGATATCTTTATAACTTTAACCGGAGATATAAATGTTATCAATAGGGACCATTTTCTGCTTATGAAAGATAAGGCTATAGTCTGTAATTCCGGTCACTTTGATGTCGAGATAGATATCAAAAGTCTTAAGGTGTTAGCCTCTTCAAAGAGAGAGGCCAAACCTCTGGTAGATGAATATATTGTCGAAGGAAAGAGAATCTATCTTCTCGGTGAAGGGAGGCTTGTAAATCTAGCCTGTGCTGAGGGTCACCCGGCTGAAGTAATGGATCTAAGCTTTGCCAATCAGGCATTGAGTTGTGAATATTTAAAAGAGAACCATGCTTCTCTTGAAAAGAGGGTCTATAAGGTACCTGATGATGTAGATGCTTATATTGCCCGGATGAAGCTCGGCTCTATGGGTATTGATATTGATCGGTTGACCGAGGAGCAGAGGAGATATATATCCTCATGGAAAGAGGGGACTTAAGAATATAATGATAGGGAGTGCCATTAAAAAGATAGCGGTTTTAACTTCCGGCGGAGATGCTCCGGGTATGAACTGTGCTATCAGAAGTGTAGTACGGTTTGCCAGCTTTAAGAGTATTAGTGTTATTGGTGTCGGCTATGGTTATAAAGGTTTGATAGAGAGAGATTTTAGAATACTGGGGCCTCGGGATGTAAGCAATATAATATCCCGCGGAGGGACCATTCTAAAGACAGCCCGTTCAGAAGAGTTTCTGGATAGAGCCAATAGAGAGAGAGCCTATAATAATCTAATTCAGGAGAATATCAATGCGCTTATCTCAATAGGAGGGAATGGTTCTTTTAAGGGTTTGCTCTGTTTAAATGAGGAGTTCAATTTTCCGGTTGTAGGTATTCCAGGGACAATAGACAATGATATCAAAGCTACTCAGAGAACACTTGGTTTTGATACGGCTTTAAATACCGCTATGGATGCGATAGATAAGATCAAAGATACTGCAACAAGCATGGATAGAATATTCCTTATTGAGGTTATGGGGAGGGACTCTGGTTCTATTGCGGTTTATTCTGCTCTGGCCGGAGGTGCTGAAGATATAATAATACCTGGAGCGGATATAGAAGACGATGATTTAGTAGAGAAGATAAAAAGGGGAAGAGAGAAAGGTAAGAGAAGCTGGATAGTTATTGTTGCTGAAGGTGCAGGGAGCGTGGATGACTTCGCCAGGAAGTTCTCTCACGCAATATCTGATATCAGGATAACCGTCATAGGCCATACTCAGAGAGGCGGAGCACCGTCAGCTTTTGACAGGCTCTTAGGAGCTCTTATGGGTAGAGAGGCTGTAGCTGCGCTCTTAAGAGGAGAGAGCTCTTCAGCTATTGGATGGGTGAATGATGAAGCGATAAGTTATTCACTTAAAGAAGCGGTATCTAAGAAGTCAGAAAATTTCGGATATCTTCACGAGTTGATTCATATATTGACCTAACCTATCTTAAGAGCGAATCGTCTTTATCAATAGATAACCTCCTATAGTCAGAAAGAATATGTTTGCAGAGAAACCTGCTATAGGAGGAGGTAGGAGTCCGATCTTACCAAGCGAATATGCGAATGCATCTAAACTGTAGTAGATGAAACCAACAAACAGTGCTATCCCCAGCCCCTTTAACAGGCTGGCCTGCTTGGAATTAAGACCTACAAATAATCCAAAGAGAAGCAGGATAATATTGGTAAAAGGAAATGATAACTTATGGTAAAGCTCAACGCTAAGCCTTTTTATTATCTCTCGTGATACTCCTTTAAATATAAAGATTTTTTTGAGCAGGCTTTTAAAGGATTGATATGTTATCCCCAGGTCTGTCATCAGGAGTTCTTCGGGTTTCTCTTTCAAGTCGTAATCTTTCCTTGTTAGTGTTATGGCCTCCTCTACTCCCGTGCCTTTGGGGTTGAGCTTGAATATGGTCGTATTATAAAGACTCCAGTTCCCGTCTCTGTAATGTGCGCTCTCTGCGGTTATCTTGTATAGCACTCTCTTGTCCAGATCCTGCTCCAGTATCACAACGCCGTTTAAAAGTTTATCGTCGGAATAGAACTCTTTGGCAAATATTATTCTGTTTCCCTCCGCGTAGAAAGTGATATTTTTATGTAGTACTTGCTTTTTCTTTCCCTCTAAGATATAGCCTATCTCTTTTAATTTTTTATATGAGTGAGGAATTATTTTTTCTTGGTTTAAAAACATCAGTACGACCAGTATTACTGCAGTTGTGAAATAGGGTTTTAGGATAGTAAAGAAACTGATACCTGCAGCTCTCATCGCTGTTATCTCATTTGCTCTGTTCATCTTTGTCAGTGAGTATATAGCTGCTACTAAAAGACAGATAGGTGTTATCTCTAATATTATTCTGGGCAAGGAGTAGAGATAGTAAAAAACTACCATATCAATCTGAATCTGATTTTTCATTATATGCTCTAAATTTGTTGAAAGATCTACTACTATATATATCAAGGATATCAGTACGAAGCAGAATACAAAGGGTGCTAAGATCTTTTGAAGGATATATTGCTCTATCTTTCTCAACCTCTTACCTCATCAAGATTGATATATAATATCAAGCCGGTTATAAATATTAGCGCTGTTGGTATCCAGTGCCCTATCTCAGCGGGTATGGTTCTATTTAAGATTAGGGTTTCTGATGCTACAAAGAGCACGTAGTAAAATATTATTATCATTAATCCTACGCCAAACCCTACCGATTTCTCTCTTCTATGGGTCCTTATTCCAAGCGGCAGCCCTATCAGCATAAAGGCCAGGCAGGTAAAAGGCTGAGCATATCTCTTATATAGTTCTGAGCTTAGAGGCAGTATATCTACCCCTCTCTCTGCCAGTTTCCTGATATTATTCTTCAATTCTTTAATTGTATACTCTTCAGGTTTCTTATCGATAGTGCCCTCTCTGTTTGCTTTTCCTAAATCTAGATGGATTATATACTCTTTAAAGTTCAATTTATAGAATTCCTCCGGTCTTTTGGGGTCAACTTCATCGCTGCTGCCGTTATACAAACTTAGGGTCAGGCCGTTATTGCTGATATCGGTTATCTTTGCTCTCCGAGCTATTATAGTCCTTAAAGGCCTATCTTCTTCGTTTATGTATATTCTTATATTCTTAAGCTCATTCTTCTTCAGGCCATAGAAAAATATAATATGATTCTTGAAGCTTTTGATAAAGGTACCCGGTTCAAGGTATGCGGTAGGGTTTTTTCTGCCGATATTGAATACAATCTCTCGGGATTTATAATGAGTGAAGGGTAAGAGTCTATCCATGAATATGAAAGATACGAGAGAGAAGACCACTCCTAGAATAATAAACGGCACCGATATCTTTTTAGCCGATATTCCGCTTGCTTTCAATGTTACTATCTCGTTATCTGCGGCTGCCTTTCCAAATATTAGCAGTGTTGCTATAAGAGTTGATATTGGAAGGGTGTAGATTAGGCTAAAAGGGACTATCATAAGAAACAGCTGGATGATGCTTCTTGGGTCTACACCTTTGCTGATTATCAGATCGACAAGTTTAACCAGGTTGCCTATCGAGAATATCAGGGTAAATATTCCCAGGGATATTAAAAAAGAGTTTATCCAGTCTCTTAAAAAGTAGTTTCTAATAAGCCTCATATTATCTATCCTCCTGCCGCTGCCAGGACTATTGTTTTAGAGCCTAGTCTCTCCAACTCTTTGATGCATTCGATGGTAGTTGAACCAGTTGTAATTATATCATCGATTAGCAAAACTTTTGAGTTTCTAATTATATTTTTATATTTTAAGTTTACTTTAAAAACACCATCTATATTCACTCTGCGTTCTTCTTTAGAGAGTTTGCTTTGTGAGGTAGTATATATTTTTCTAAGTAGTAATTTTTTAAGAAGAGTTATATTTGTTCTCTTTGATACTGCTCTTGCTAAAAGTTCTGCCTGGTTGAATTCCCGTTCTTTTAACTTCCTGCGGTGTAAAGGTACGTAGCTTATGAAATCTATTTTTTCAAAAGGTAAGATCTCTTCTTTTAAAAAGAGATAGAGCTCTTCCGAGAGATAGTTCAAGAGACTTAAGGCTCTTCTATATTTAAATCTCTGCAGTCCGTCCTGAATGAGGCCTCTGTATTGAAACAGGTAGTAGGCTTTAAAATGATCTCTCTTGTCTTTAGAGAGACATCCCCTGCATAGTTTGTTATATGTATGCCTGCCGCATCTATTGCAGAAAGGCGGCGGGTTCTTTTCGATTTTGGATTTACAATCTTGACATATAAAGCCGGTCTCTTTTACTGGAATTTTATTCATACAGAAGATACAATATTTAGGTTGAATTATTTCTTCCAAGGCTTTAAAAGCATTACTTAATAAAGTATGCATAGCTTCTTTATTATATATCAAAATAAACATTGAGGCAATTTGACAAGGCCTAATTATATGTTACACTTTATAAAGAAGGTAATAGGAGGAATAAAAAACTGGAATTCGGATTCATAGATCTAATAGCAGGCATAGCCTGCGGTGTTGGATATATAAGGGGCAGAAAGAAGGGTATTTTTCCGGCTCTGTATAGCTTTTTATCAATCGGGGTGGGGGTGTTTATGTTTTATAGATTGGGTAATTTTTATGAATATCTGGCCCAGAGATTTAACACCAATATAGTGTACGGCCTGGGAATGGTCTCTACTGTAATAGTAGTGGTCTTGGTATTTAGATTGTTGGGTATATTTATAGATAGGTTTTTCGATATTAGGCCGAATCTGGGCATTACTGAGATAATAGCTGGCCTTATCGGGCTTTCATCCGGATTGCTCTGGATGGGTATATTTACCAGAGTGTTCTACTATTTGAACTTATGGGGTTTTAGGAGGTGGGTTGGGGGTAGTGTGACTTATAGGTTTATATTGCCTATACCCAATGCAGTCTATGGTGTCATTGCAAAAGTTTTACAACTAATTACACCTGGAGGTGCTTAGTATGAAGTTGAAGAAACTCTATGAAGAGGCTGTACGTATCGGTATTGAGAATGACCCTCGGGGAAAAACTGAAGTAGCCAAGATACTCAGAGAGAGAGAGAGAGAGTATCAGAGCATGGATGAGAGAGAGCAGGGCTACTTTGACCTTGAGAAGCTAAAGAGTCCTTTCAGTGATACCAGAATACTATTCGGTGATCCCGAGACTGAAGTTAAAAATGTTCTAATAGGTATAGATATAGAGGGACCTGAGATTCTTCTGGCGGATAGATTGAGAGAGAGAGGTAAGAAAATAGATTTAGCTATATCTCATCATCCCGAAGGTATTGGTCTTGCTAACTTAGCCGATGTTATGAGTGTGCATTCTGATGTTCTATCAAGTCTTGGAGTAGCAGCCAGCGTAGCCGAGTCTTTAGTAGCTGATAGGATTGCGGAGGTCTCTAGAAAGCTCTTACCTGCTAATCATATGAGAGGCATAGCCTTTGCCCGGCTTTTGAATATTCCTTTTATGAGTATTCATACGGCTGCAGATAATTGTGTTAATGCTTACCTTACGGCTCTTTTCAATAAAAAGAAGCCAGGAAGCTTAAGTGATATTATTGATAGCCTTCTTATGCTTAAAGAGTATCAGGATGCAGCTTCTATAAATGCAGGTCCTAAGATAGTGATTGGGAATAAGAAGAGTAAAGCCTCTAAGATACTTATCGATATGACAGGCGGTACAGAGACATCAAAAGAGGTCTTCAGCAAGATTGCAGATAGCGGTGTCTCAACAATAATATGTATGCATCTATCTGAAGAGCATTTTAAGAAAGTGAAAGAGGCGCATCTAAATGCAATAATAGCAGGACATATATCATCAGATAATCTGGGCTTAAATCTTCTTTTCGATAGAGTAGAGAAGAGAGAGAAGTTTAACTTTATAGAGTGCTCTGGATTCAAAAGAATCAGGAGGTTAAAAAAGTAGGATGGCTATTTCAGAAAACATAATAAACGATATCAGAGATAGGGCCGATATAGTTGAGGTGATAGACTCTTTTATTCACCTTAAGAAGACTGGAGGAAACTTTAAGGCGCTCTGTCCTTTTCATCATGAGAAGACACCATCTTTTGTCGTCTCTCCCCAGAAGCAGATCTTTCACTGCTTTGGCTGCGGAGAGGGCGGTAACATCTTTCACTTTTTGATGAAACATCAGTCAATGTCTTTTATAGAGGCTGTTAACTATGCGGCTTCTCTTGTAGGTATTGATATTCCGGACCAAAAGAGAGGAGTAGATCTCAGCGCATTTTTGGATTTGAATAAAAAAGCAGCCCGGTTTTACAGTAGATCTCTCTTTTCATCTTTAGGGAAGAACTGCAGAGACTACATAAAGAGCCGGGGGTTAGGAGAGGATACCGTAAAACTTTTTAATCTCGGTTATGCACCTCAGAGCTGGGATTCCTTGAGTAAGCAACTCAAAGATGAGGGGTATAACAATGAGTTCTTAATTAAAGCCGGACTTACAGTCAGGGCTAAGGATGGTAAGGGTTTTTATGATATCTTCAGGGATAGGTTAATCTTTCCTATAATAGACCATAATAAGAAGGTAGTTGGTTTTGGAGGCAGGGTGTTTTCGAAAGCTATGCCGAAGTATCTGAATTCACCTCATACCCCTCTCTATCAGAAAGGAAGGACACTCTACGGAGCGGATGTAACATTGCCGGATATAAAGAGAGAAAAAACCGCTATTATTGTTGAAGGCTATCTGGATATGATCATGCTTTACCAAGCCGGTATAAAGAATGTGGCAGCCTCTTTAGGTACTGCATTGACTCAAGATCAGGTCAGGTTCTTAAAGAGATATAGTGATGAGGTGATAATTGTCTATGATGGTGATGAGTCGGGTCAGATTGCATCTTTAAGAGGGCTGGATATTGTATTTGAATCAGGGATTAAAGCCAATGCGGTTATGCTGCCTAAAGGTTATGATCCTGACAGCTTTATTCAAGAGAAGGGAGGAGAGGAGTTTTTAAAATTGTTAGCCAAGAAGAGAGGAATATTTGATTATAAACTAGATGTTTTAAAGAGTATTTACGGCGTAGAATCCTTGGATTCCAGAATAAAGATTGTGAATGAGATGTTTGCCTCTCTTGAGAAAGTCGGGAATCGTCTGATAAGAGCAGAGTATATTAAAGAGCTCTCTACTAAGATGGGCTTTGAAGAGAAGATTCTCTGGGATGAGTTTAGCACTAAATCCGGCAGAATTAAGAAGGATGCTTTTAAAGAAGAGGTTTTACGTCAAAAGAGCTATAGCTCTGTTGAGGCTTCGCTCGTTTATATTATGCTGAATAATAGCGAAGTTATTCCTGAGATTAAAGGGGTTCTGGAGCCTGAGGAGTTTATAACTGATGAGATTCAGAGTTTGGTCAAGGTAATATACAATATCTATCCGGATAGCGATAAATTGAAGTTGGCCAATCTTCTTAATGTAGTGGCAGAGGAAGAAGCGCGGATCCTGGCTGAGATTATGGCTGAGAATGTAGAGTTATCAGAGGATGTTTTTGAAGAACATTTAAATCAATGTATCATCAATCTTAAAATTCAGAAGATAAAGAATTATTGTAATTTTTTGGAGCAGGAGATTAAAAAAGCACAGCAGGATTCGGATAATAAGAGATTGGATATATTATTTAGGGAATTAAACGATATCAAGAAAAAAGAGCTGGAAACATAGGAGACTATTATTATGGGCGGAAAGTTTAAAAAGAAGAATCTGGCCAAACTTCTATCGTTAGGTAAAGACAAAGGTTTTCTTACTTATGAAGAGGTTAATAGTATGATTCCCGATGAAGTCATATCGTCGGGTGAGATCGATGATATACTTACAATCTTGGGGAATGAGAATATTGAGATAGTGGATGCGTCTAAGAAGGATAATGAGGAAGAGGAGTCTATTGAGTTTAGTGAGCTTCCGAATCAGAATAAAGATTCATCTCCTGCGGTTCACATCGAAGATCCGGTAAGGCTCTATTTAAAACAGATGGGTCAAGTCCCTCTTCTTACGCGTGAACAAGAGGTTGAGATTGCGAAAGATATAGAGAAGAAAAAAGAGATTTATACAGAGGCGGTATATAAGTGTAAGATAGCGAAGAATGTTGCCTTAGATGTTACTCAGCGGGTTTTGAATGAAGAGCTGAATTTTGACGACTATATCGATGAGGATGACTCCAGTCCTCGTGAGAAGAATATAAATAAGGTTAAGAGACTACTCAAACGCCTTAAACTTTCCAAGAATGAGGAGACTATATACCAGATTCTGAAAGAGTTTGAGTTTACAGGTAAATCTCTGGAATGGATGGAAGATTCAATCAGGTTCTATGTATGTGTAATAGATAAGTCTCAAAGAAAGATAAGACAGGTTGAGAAACTTAGGAAGACTAAAAAGAGACGGGAAGAAATATCTAAACTAAAGAGAGAGGTCAAAAAAGTAGAGCTTCTCTTCGTTGAGTCTAAAGAGATGATAAAGAGACGCCTCAACAATATAAGGAGAAAAGAGATCTACTATATTGAGGCTCAGCGCAGGCTTATAGAGGCCAATCTGAGGCTTGTTGTAAGTATTGCAAAGAAATATACAAACAAAGGTCTCTCTTTCCTAGATCTTATCCAAGAAGGAAATATAGGGCTTATGAAGGCCGTTGAGAAGTTTGAATACAGGAGAGGATATAAGTTCTCTACCTATGCTACCTGGTGGATTCGTCAGGCTATCACACGTGCTATAGCTGATCAGTCCCGGACCATAAGAATACCGGTTCATATGACAGAGACTATCAATAAACTTGTCAGGGTCTCAAGAAATTTTGTCCAGACCCAGGGCCGTGAACCAAATCCTGAAGAACTCTCCAAAGAGCTGGAACTGCCGATTGATAAGGTTAAGAATATAATGAAGATAGCCCAGACTCCGATATCGCTTCAGACTCCCATTGGAGATGAAGGGGATACGCATTTTGGAGATTTCATCGAAGATAAGAAGGCTATCTCTCCTGCCAATGCAACGGCATATTCAATGCTTAAAGAACAGCTTGATGGTGTCTTGAGTTCTCTTACAGAGCGTGAGAAATCTGTTCTGCAGTATAGGTTTGGGGTAGGAGATGGTTGTCCTAGGACACTGGAAGAGGTTGGCAAGATGTTTAGCGTAACCAGAGAGAGGATACGTCAGATTGAAGCTAAGGCATTGAGAAAACTTCGCCATCCTGTAAGATCTAGAAAGCTGAGAAACTTCTTGGATCTTGTTGTAACTGAAGAGAGGACTCCTATTTAAGAAGATAAACTGGTGAAGAATTTGTTTATTTTTGCTCTTTTAGTTTACCCTTGACAGGTATAATGCTGTATGTTAAAAATGTCATTAGATATCAGCCCGGTTAAGACGTTATGTTTTACCGGCCCCGGGTCTTTTTGGATCCGGGTTTTTTTATATAAAGTATATGAAACTTAAAAAAAGAATCATATGCCTCGTAGATGGCTTTAATCTATATCATGCTTTAGCAGATAATCTTGCCTATCGTAAATTTAAATGGTTAAATCTTCGAAAATTGTGCGAATCATTCATTTCAGACGATGAGGTTGTAGAAAATATATTCTATTTTTCAGCTTATGCACGCTGGGATCCAAAAAAAGTAGCTAGGCATAAAATATATATAGAGGCATTACAATTAGTCAATGTTCAGTCAATTTTATCTGAATTTAAACATAAAGATAAGAGATGTAGAAAATGCGGTAAAATATATAAAACGTATGAAGAAAAACAGACGGATGTTCGTATAGCAATTACTTTATTTCAAAAAGCAATTGATGATAAATTTGATAAGGCTATTATAATATCTGCAGATAGTGATTTAATCCCAGCAATTGAAGCAGTAAAAGGGATGTTCCTAGCAAAAGAGATTAAATTATTGATACCTATTACTAGAAGAGCCGAAGCGTTAAAGATTGCTGTTGACAACTATTCTAAGATAAAGACAAAACATTTGGCGAGCTGCCAATTTGATGATAGTATTATCTTAAGCAGCGGAAAGGTTATTACTCGACCAGCAGAATGGTATTAAATATTATTATATTTGCATTCTTCTCTTTTTCAATTTCGTTGACATTTCTTGCTGAAAATATATAATCGAGAAGGTAATTATCCGGCTGCAATTCTAAGAGAACGGGAGGTATCTGTGGCTAAAATGACTATAAGGGACTTAGAGCTTAAAGGGAAGAGGGTTCTTATCAGAGTTGATTTTAATGTACCTTTAACCGATGGTTTAGAGGTTTCTGATGATACCAGGATAAGGGCGGCACTTCCTACGATTAACTATGCTCTTGAAAATAGTGCTAAGGTTATTCTTATGAGTCACTTAGGCCGGCCTAAAGGCGAGGTTCTGGATAGTCTGAGACTTAATCCTGTAAGAGATAGGCTAAGCGAATTATTGGGTCAAGAGGTAAAAAAGGTTGATAGCTGTATAGGTAAAGATGCCAGAGAGGCGGTAGACGAATTAAGAGATGGTGAGGTTTTATTACTTGAGAACGTAAGGTTTTATAAAGAAGAGACTGCAAATGACCCTGAATTTGCAAAGGAGCTCTCTCTCTTAGGCGATATCTTTATTAATGATGCATTCGGCTCCTCTCATCGGGCCCATGCTTCAGTTGTAGGGGTGGCCGACTATCTTCCTGCTGCAGCTGGATTCTTGTTGATGAAAGAGATAGAGTATTTCGAGAAGATTCTCCGAGATCCCGAGCATCCGTTCTATGCAATATTAGGAGGAGCAAAGGTGTCGGATAAGATAGAGGTGATAAAGAACCTCTTGAATGTAGCTGACAAGATCTTAATAGCTGGAGGTATGGCCTATACTTTTCTTAAAGCTCGAGGTGTTGAGGTCGGCTTATCCAAGCTTGAAGAAGATAAGATAGAACTTGCAGGAGAGCTTATGACTCTGGCAGAGAATAAGGGAAAGAAGATAGTCTTACCTTTAGATCATATTGTGGTAGAAGAGATAAAAGATGGGGCAAAAGTAGAAGAGGTTGGCTTAGAGATTCCAGAGGGCAAGATCGCAATAGATATAGGGAAAGAGACAAGAGAGTTGTTTAAACAGGAATTAAAAGATGCTAAGACAGTTGTCTGGAATGGACCTCTAGGTATATTTGAGATCGAAGCTTTCTCCTATGGGACCAGAGAGATTGCTGAATTTCTGGCTGAAGTTGAGGCTATTAAGGTTATAGGGGGCGGAGATACCGCAGCCTGTATTGAGAAGATGGATATAGTAGACAGCTTCTCTCATATTTCAACTGGAGGAGGAGCCTCTCTTGAATATCTTGAGGGTAAGGTTCTACCGGGAATAGCGGTATTAAAGGAGAGAGAAGATGGGTAGAGATTTGATTTTTGCTGGAAATTGGAAGATGAATAAAACTATTAAAAAGGCACTTGAATTGGTCAATAGTCTCAAGCGTGAGCTTATAGATATTGAAGAGGCCAAGATAGTCTTGGCTCCGCCCTCTACAGCCTTAAGCTCTGTGAGTGATGCAATATTGGATAGCAATATTGATTTAAGTGCTCAGAACATACACTCTGAAGTTTCCGGTGCCTATACCGGTGAGATATCAGCTTTGATGGCTAAGGATGCGGGATGTAAATATACTATTATAGGGCACTCTGAAAGAAGAAAATATTTTAAAGAAGATGATACTCTTATCAATAAGAAGATAAAGCTGGCTCTTGAAAATAGTCTAAAGGTGATATTCTGTATCGGTGAAAGTTTAGAAGAGAGAGAAGAGGGTAGGATGAAAGATGTTGTTAAGACCCAGCTGTCGGGAGGTCTTGAAGATATATCCAAAG
>JAVCCL010000012.1 GCA_030765505.1 Candidatus Kaelpia imicola
CTGGCTCTTGAAAATAGTCTAAAGGTGATATTCTGTATCGGTGAAAGTTTAGAAGAGAGAGAAGAGGGTAGGATGAAAGATGTTGTTAAGACCCAGCTGTCGGGAGGTCTTGAAGATATATCCAAAGAAGAGCTGGCCAGAATAGTCATAGCTTATGAACCTGTCTGGGCTATAGGAACGGGAAAGAATGCAACACCGCAGGAGGCTCAAGAGGTCCATGCTCTTATAAGAGAAGAGCTGGTTAGGAAGTATGACCAAGAGGCGGCAGACAGCACTTCCATTCTATACGGGGGAAGTGTTAAGCCCGATAACATAGAGGATTTGATGAAAGAGAAAGACCTTGATGGTGTACTTGTCGGAGGAGCAAGCTTGGAGATAGACAGCTTCTCTAGTATAGTTAAGAAAGGTTTAAGTGTAAAGAGATAATGGAGGTTACCCTATGTATACGTTTTTGATTGTAGTATATTTAATTGTCTGTATAGCGCTTGTTGCTGTAATCTTAATGCAGAGCGGAAAAGGCGGCGGATTATCCGAAGCTCTGGGAGGGGCTTTTCAATCTGTCTTTGGACCTAAGGCAACAACTGTCTTGGTAAAAGCAACGTCTGTTTTAGCTGTGCTCTTTATACTTTTGAGTATAACCTTAGCAAAGCTCTCTACAGGGAAGAGTAAATCTCTTATGGAGAGGATACCCGAGGAGAATACCGCAGAACAATTTTAATGAAATTCTTAGTTCTCTTTCTCATCCTGCTTACCTCATGTGCGAATGATGAGAAGAGCTTGGAAGCAGAGAGAGCTGATTCCAGATATGGCGGCTATCTATTTTTTGCTTCAATATCTGACCCTAAATCATTCAATCCTGTTTTAGCTAAAGAGACTTCTACCACTGAAATTACCGGACTTATCTTTGAAGGTTTGACCCGAATGAATGTTCATACAAAAGAAGCTGAGCCCAATCTGGCTAAATCTTGGCAGGTAAGACGGGGAGGGAGAGAGTGGGTATTCTATTTAAGAGAAGATGTTAAATGGAATGATGGGGAGCCTTTTAGCGCTGATGATGTTCTCTTTACTTTTAATGACCTTATCTATAATTCTAAGATACCGTCCAGCGCATCAGACGTGCTTAAAGCAGGAGGTGAGCCTTTTAAGGTAGAGAAGATAGATAATTATAGCGTAAGATTTACTCTCTCTTCAAGCTATGCCCCATTTTTAATGGCGATGGGTACCAATATCTTACCTAAACATATTTTGGAAGATGTCGTTAAAAAAGGTAAGTTTAATAGTTCCTGGACTCTTGACTCAGAGCCGGAAGAGATTATAGGAACAGGCCCTTTTAAACTCTCCAGATATATCCCGGGTCAGCTTGTCGAATTAGTCAGGAATGGATATTACTGGAGAGAGGATGAGAGAGGCAATGGACTTCCCTATCTTAAAGGTGTGAGGTTTCTGATAGTTCCTAATAGTGATACCGCGCTCTTAAAATTTCTTGATTCAGAGATTGACTACTACTCTTTAAGAGGTGAAGATTATTCTATCTTAAAACCGGAAGAGAAGAGTAAAGGTTTTAAGATTTATGAGGTTGGGCCTGCATTCGGGTCTAATTTTATTACTTTTAATCAAAATAATAGTATTAATCCCGAGACCAAGGAGACCTATATAGATAAGAAGAAGCTGGGATGGTTTAGAGATAGGAGGTTTAGAGAGGCGGTATCTTATGCTTTGGACAGGTCTTCTATAATAGATATAGTTTTAAACGGGTTTGGTTATCCTCAATTTGGTCCTCTATCTCCATCTTCGGGTTATTTTTATAATTCTAGCATAGAGGAGCATAGTTATAATCTAAATAGATCAAGAGAGCTTTTGGCTGATATGGATTTCTCTGATGTTGATTCTGACGGTATCTTAGAAGATAAGAGCGGAGAAGATCTGAGTTTCAATCTTTTTACCAATGCAGAGAATAATATTAGAGTAAAGATAGCTGAGCTTATAAAGGAGGATTTAGCTAATGTAGGTATTAAGGTTAATTTTTTGCCGCTTGAGTTCAACAACCTGGTCACCAAGATAACCAGCAGCTATGATTGGGAGGCTATTATCTTAGGTTTTACAGGAGGTATTGAGCCTCATTTTTCATCTAATATCTGGCTCTCAAGTGGCCATCTTCATATCTGGAATCCAAAGCAAGATAAGCCAGTTACATCCTGGGAAGCCGAGATAGATAGATTATTTAAGGATGGTGTTCAGGTATTAGACAGAAAGAAGAGAAAGAGCATCTATGATAGCTGGCAGAAGATTGCATCAAGAGAGCTTCCTCTTATATATACAGTTATACCTGAGAGTATATTTGCGGTCAGGGATAGGTTCGGCAATTTAGACCCCAAACCTTACGGGGGAGCTTTTCATAATATAGAGGAGATATATATAATAGAGTAAGTCTCTTTAACAGTTATTTTTTATAGTCCTTTAGATTTTTAAAGAAAAAATAGTTTTTAAAGAAGTACTTTAGAGTATCCATTTGGTTTGTTAAACTGCATAGATTTTCTTTTTTGTTTTGAGAATATTTTGCTAAAAGCAGTAAGAAAATTTAGATACCAATTGAGATCAGAGTTGTTCTCAATATTGAAACTGTTGTTTCTTTTGCAATTTCTAAAATCTTTTTGTATAGTTTTTGACTCTACCGCCTTAAGTAGTTGAAGCTTCTCTCTTTCATTCAGCATTTATAAATCTCTCCCTAAGCGCCTGGTATTTGTCATCCATACTAAATAGGTCAAAATATTCTTTAATACGTCCCCATTTTAAATCTTTCTTATATAGGCTGATAACTGCTTCAATATCTGCCATTTCACGAAACTCTCTTTGAGGATCATTTGCCATAGCTTGAATTTTGAGTCCTATCAGGTCTTCTGGCTCTAGAACGTAGATAGGTACCTTGCCTTGAAATACTCTCTTCTCTACTCTTCTCTCAAGCATTTTTAAAGACGTCTCTCTGAAAGCATGTATGAAGTCGATACTTCCAAGAGCTTGATCTTTACTTGCATAGTGAGATACATTTTCAGTTTTAAAATAGAGCTCATAGCCTATATTTGTGACTATTTTGTGCAGTTTATCCAAATCAGATTTATGAATTAAAAAATCGATATCAAAAGTTGCACGAGTAATACCTAAGACGCCCATCCCAAAACCACCTATTAGGCTGTAGCGGATCTCTTTGTCTTGAAGCTCTTTAAGCATTTTTTTTAAAACGAATTCAAATTCCATATTTTAAATTATAAATTTTTATAGTCAGATATTCAATGTTAAACAATAGTACAAATATCTTTATCTACTCTCTTTAGGCATGGTATAATTCTTAAACTATACTATGTTAATATATATTCTTAAAAGATTTCTTATAGCCTTGCCTTTAATTCTGACTATCTCCTTGATTGCTTTTCTCCTTATAAATCTGACTCCTGGTAATTTCTTTAACCAGATGCGGCTTAATCCTCAGATATCCGAAGAGACTATAGAAAAATACATAGAGCTGTATCAATTGGATAAACCCGTGCTCATGCAGTACTTTGCCTGGCTTAAACGCATCATACATCTTGATTTCGGATACTCATTTGCCTATAACATCCCTGTTACGAGGGTTTTGGGAACGCGAATTTTAAACACATTACTTCTTACACTCTCCTCTTTCTTCTTTACCTGGTTGGTAGCTCTTCCTCTTGGGATAGTTGCTGCAGTTAAAGCGGATAGAGCTTGGGATAGGCTGATATCTTTCCTCTCTTATCTCCTGCTCTCTATTCCGACTTTCTTTATGGCATTTCTGTTGCTTTACTTCGCATATTTAGCAGGGGTATTGCCGCTTGGAGGTATGGTCTCTGCCAATTTTACAGAGCTAAGCTTCTTTTCTAAGATATTAGATCTATTTAAACACCTGATTATACCTACCCTGGTTATATCACTGGGGGCTATTGCATCTTTGATAAGAATAATGCGGGGTAACCTTCTTGAAGTATTAAGGTCTAACTATATTCTTGCTCTGCGTGCCAGAGGTATAAGCGAGAAGAGAGTAACCTATATACATGCATTGCGAAGTGCAATAAACCCTTTGATTACTATATTTGGTTATCAGATATCAGGTCTATTATCCGGTGCAGCACTAACAGAGATTATCTGTAACTGGCCCGGACTTGGCTCTCTGATGTTATCTGCTGTAAGAAGCCAGGACATCTATCTTGTTATGGGTTCAATGCTTGTCTCTTCTTTCATGCTTATAGGCGGTAATCTTATTGCAGATATCTTACTTGGATTTGCGGATCCGAGGATAAGGGTCAAATGAAAGAGCTATTACGGCATAGACGCGGATTGATTGCGGTTATTGTTCTATTCTTCCTCTACCTTAGTGTCATATTCTCAGGATTTATCTCGCCCTACCATTATAGGAGTGAGAAGAGAATATTATCCTATGCTCCTCCGTCTAAGATTCATTTCTTTGATTTAGAAGGGGATTTCCACCTGAGGCCTTTTATCTATAAATATACGATGAGTTTGGATGAGTATAGAAAGAGAGTCTACGAGGAAGATAAGAGTAAGGCATATCCTATAGAGTTTCTCATTAGAGGCGATAGCTATAAACTGCTCGGATTGTTTCCTGCCGATATTCATCTATTTGGAGTAACTTCTGATAAGGCTAAACTATATCTCTTTGGAGCAGACTCAAGAGGAAGAGACCTCTTTTCCCGCATAATCTATGGCGGAAGAGTGTCGCTTTCAATAGGTTTAATTGCTGTTACAATTACATTTTTTATTGGTTTGATTGTTGGGGGAGTGGCTGGATATTTTGGGGGTAAGATTGATAATATTTTAATGAGGCTATGTGAGATGGTTATGCTTGTGCCGGGCTTCTATCTCTTGCTTGCTTTGCGCTCATCTTTTCCTCCTGAGATAGGTACAGTTAAGATATATTTTCTGATAATAATAATACTATCTTTTATCGGCTGGGCATCTCTTGCGCGTGTAATAAGAGGTATTGTTTTGGGGTTACGCGAGAAAGAGTATGTTTTGGCAGCACGGTCCATAGGGCTCTCTAATTTTAAAATTATTATAAAACATATTCTTCCTAATACATCATCCTATACAATCATAGCGATTATGCTTTCCATTCCATCTTATATTTTAGGTGAATCTGCTTTAAGTCTCTTGGGTTTGGGTATTCAGGATCCTATTCCTTCCTGGGGTAATCTTTTAAAAGATGCCATGGCAATTGCACAGATAAAACTTCATCCCTGGGTATTGATACCGGGCCTATTTATATTTCTTGCTGTTGTTGCGTTTAATATGCTTGGAGATGCATTGAGGGATATATATGATCCTAAGAGAAAAATAGTTTGATGAAAGTATTAGAGATAAAAGATTTAAAGATTGATTTTAAAAAAAGAAACTCTTTTATGAGTGTAGTTCAGGGTTTAGATCTAAATATCTCAGAATCTGAAATTGTTGGGATTGCAGGTGAGTCTGGATCTGGCAAAACTATATCTACTTTGGCTTTAGCCGATCTATTGCCAGATGGAAATTCCAGGATGAGCTACAAGAGTTATAGGATAAAATCTAATAAGGTGGACAAAAAACAGATCCCTTATTTTAGAGGCAGGCTTATATCTTATATCTTCCAGGATCCGATACCAAGCCTTGATCCTATGTTTACAATAAGATATCAGTTAAAAGAGATATTAAAAGTGGGTTCTAGGAAAAAAGTAGATGATAAGACGATGGACAAGCTACTCTTAGATGTGGGGTTAAAAGATAGAGAGCGAGTACTTGCGTCTTATCCTCATCAGTTATCCGGAGGTATGGCTCAGCGTGTAGCAATTGCATTTGCGCTTGGGTCTAACTCTAAAATATTGGTTGCAGATGAACCTACTACAGCACTTGATGCCCATATTAAAAAAGGTATCCTGGATCTACTTAAAAAACTAAGAGATGAAAGAGGTCTAAGTATCTTTTTTATCTCTCACGACTTAGAGCAGACTTTCTATATTGCAGATAGAATCTATATTTTCTATGCTGGCTCTATAATGGAATACGCTAAGAGCAGCGTGATAAAGAGAAAACCTCTCCATCCTTATACGCGTGCTTTACTTGATTGCATACCCAGAAGAGGTATAGAAGAACTTAAGCAGATTAGAGGTAAGAGCCCTGATTTTAGCAGTCTTCCCAAGGGTTGCCTCTTTTATCCCCGCTGCCCTTATGCGATGGATATCTGTCAAAAAAAGAGGCCGCCTTTAATCGAAGTAAATAAAGGTCATTTCTTGAGTTGTTTTAAAGAGAAAATATGAAGAAGATATTAGAGGTCAATAGTTTAAGTAAAAAATTTAAGGTTGGAGGTGCTTTTCTTAAAAAGAGAGGCGAGGTAGCTGCATTATCTGATGTTAGTTTTAAGCTTGATTCTAAAGAGACAGTCGGTGTAATTGGTGAATCAGGATCCGGTAAGTCAACACTTGCTTTTGTTTTAGCTGGTCTATATGAGCAGGATCAAGGTAGTATTCTTTTTAAAGGTAAAGATTTGAGCGTTCTTTATAAGAAAGATTTAAGAGTAAGAAGAGAGATTCAAATAGTCTTTCAAGATCCTTACAATACTCTTAATCCAAGATATACTGTATTTAATACATTGAGAGAACCTCTTCTGGTGCATAATATTGTGCCTAGGAAGAAGATCAGAGACGAGGTTTTAAGGACTCTTGATATTGTCGGATTGCGCTCGGACTATCTCCTTAAGTACCCTCATGAGTTGTCAGGCGGAGAACGCCAGAGAATAGCTATTGCAAGGGCTATAATACTTAAACCTGAATTATTGATCTGTGATGAACCAACATCTAATCTGGACCTGTCTATTCAGGCTCAGATATTAAACTTGCTTCTTAAGATAAAAGACGAGGAAGGCTTAAGCGTGATATTTATAACACATGATATTAAAATAGCCTCTTTTATATCGGATAGAATAATAGTTTTATATGACGGTTCTATTATCGAGGAAGGAAAAAGCGATGATATTCTCGATAATCCTCAAAAGGATTACACCAAAACACTCCTAAAAGCCAGCGCACTATAAGGCTATAAAAAATAAAAAGAATATTTTTTGTATTTTAGTCAATATATGGTATAAATAGTGTAACAAAAAGGGAGGCTTAAATATGAAGATGATTAGCGGAGTTATTGTATTATTGGTATGTGTATTTTTATCTTCTGCACAGAGTGTTATGCTTACGCCGAAAGATACATTCATATCTTGCTATAGAGATCCAGTGGGAGCTGAAGATATTGCTGTTAATACTGAATTATCTGAGGATTCAAAAGATTCAGATCCTATAGATCAGCCTGGATTATGGGGGTTTTGTGCAATAATGAGGACTATTGAAGATTACTACGGAGTTGATGATCTAGATTCTCTTGAAGAAGGAGGCCAGATGCTTAAAGATGAGATATATAATATTTATAATCAGATTATAAATGCTATATTTATTACTGAGAACTTAGAAGTCGAAGATGTTTATGAGCTGGATCAAGAAGCTAACCAAACTTATGGGTATAAAGCAGCACGTAGTAAAACGTTAAGTTATAATTTTATAGCGAAAGACGGGCAAAAGTATACTAAAAGTATAACTTTTAGGTATGAGCCTACGGGAGAAGGTTTTCCAGAAATTAAACCTATATATTTTGCATTTACTGAAGCTGCAATTGATATAATGAATCCGCCGCTTTATTATTATTACTTTGAAGAAGATAGTGTAAGATTCGAAGAGATATTTTAATTCGATGTAGTTTAAGCAAATTCATGCTAAATCTATTTTAATCAATATCTGCATAAGTTCTTTATTGTCAATAATTGAAAAATATGATACAAAAGATGCCTATGAAAGGTAGAATTCATAAGCTAGGCGATGATATCAATACTGACTACATTATATCCGGCCGCTATAAGTTCTCTATTACAGATCCTAAAGAGCTTGCTAAGAAGGTCTTTGAAGATTTAGACCCCGACTTAGCTTCTAGAATAAAAGAGGGTGATTTTATCGTAGCAGGTGAAAACTTCGGCTGCGGTTCATCCAGAGAGCAGGCGCCTCAGGCGCTTAAGGCAGCAGGGATTGGAGCTATTATTGCAAAGTATTATGCCAGGATATTCTATAGAAACGCTGTCAATCTTGGGTTATTGGTTTTAGAGGCAGATACAGATAATATTGATGATGGTGATGAGATTGAAGTTGATATGGATAGCTCAAAGATAAAGGTTTTAAATAAAGATAAAGAGATAGAGTTTAAAAAAATGCCTGAATTTATGCAAAAGATAATAGAAGAGGGTGGAGTCATAGAGTATATAAAGAAGAAGGGAGATATTTAGATGGCGAAGGTTACTCTTATTCCGGGCGATGGTATAGGTCCCAGCGTTAGCGAGGCTATGAGAAGATGTGTTGAGGCAACCGGAGCAGATATTACCTGGGATGTTGTAGCTGCAGGGACTGATGTTATGGATAAGTATGGTACGCCTTTACCTGAACATGTCTTAGATTCAATAAGAGAGAATAAGGTTGCAATAAAGGGACCTATTGTTACGCCAATTGGTATAGGTTTTCGCTCTGTAAATGTTCAGATAAGAAAGAGCCTCGACCTCTATGCCTGTGTTAGGCCTTGTAAGTCATATCCAGGGGTAAAGTCTCACTTTAATGATATTGATATAGTTATCATAAGAGAGAACACAGAGGATCTCTATTCGGGATTAGAGTTTAACCCTAAATTTGGTGGAGAAGAAGAGCTATCAAAAATTTTAAAAGAATACTACAAATATGACCTGCCCAAGAAGTGGGGTGTGAGCCTGAAGCTCATAACAGAGAATGGCGCAAGAAGGATTGTTGATTATGCATTCCGTTATGCAAGAGAGAACAACAGAAAGAGAGTTACAGCAGTACATAAGGCAAATATATTAAAGTTCTCAGATGGTTTGTTTCTTGAGGTAGCACGTGAAGTTGCCAAGAATTATCCTGATATAGAGTTTTGGGAATTAATAGTCGATAATACCTGTATGCAGCTTGTGATGAGGCCCCATGAGCATGATGTTTTGGTTCTGCCCAATCTATATGGAGATATTATATCCGATCTCTGCGCCGGGCTCATCGGAGGCCTTGGTGTTGCTCCAGGTGCAAACATAGGAGATAATTATGCTGTATTTGAGCCTACTCATGGCTCAGCTCCTAAATATAAGGACAAGAATAAGGTTAATCCTACTGCTGCAATTCTTTCAGGCATGCTGATGTTAAGATATCTTGGATTTAAAGACCAAGCAGATAGACTAGAGAATGCAGTTGCAGAAGTCTTAAAAGAAGGTGAAGCAGTGACTTATGATTTTAAGCCTACCCGTGAAGACCCTTCAGCAGTTGGAACAGAAGAGATGACCGAAGCTATAATTTCTAAGATTTAATTAAATCCGATATTATCAATGTAAATTGCACCTTGATTATTTCCTACATTGTCGCCTTCAAAGATTATTGCAATCTGTTCCAGCTCGAAGTTAGCTGGTAAAAGAGGTAATAAATCACCCAAGTTTATTTCTATCGTTTGCCAATCGCCTGTTATATTATCTATTTCGAAAGAATAATTTATTCCGTCAATACAGAGTTCTATTTTAATTTTATCTGGGATTCCTATTCCTGCATCGCCTTTAATGTCAAATTTGAGCTTATTTGTGCTGCTGAGATTTAAATTATCGGTGATTAAATACATTCCATTGAATCCTCCCGGCTGAAGTTGATACTGAAGACGCATTACTTTGCCGTGTTCGGGAGTATTTTCTACAATCCCGATATCAATACTTCCGTTCGGCCCATCAACCGGGCCTATTTTCTGTACAATACTATTTGGCCGCATACCTTCTTCAAAAGTTGTAACAAGGTAATTCATATTAGGTATTACAATTGCGTCGTTCCTTAATATTCGGGCTTGAGTCAATAGTATTTCTGTGTCTTTATATTCGGTATCGTAATAAAGGACTTTCTGGAATATCTTTATGGCATCTGAAAACCGGGATGCAGTAAGTTGATTTTTACCTTCCTGATAAAGGTTCTCTAATTCTTGTGTAAAGAGATTGTTAACTTGAGTTTCTAATTGATTGAGATTAGGGAATCTTGCTTCTTGGTTATAAGTTGTAATTAAATCTTTTAAATAATCAAAAAGCACTCTTGCTTCTTCCCATTTGTTTTGAGCAATATTATCGTTTATTAAATTATAGACGTTATCCATTTCAGCGTTTATTTCAGTTTCTGTAAAGAAAGTTTCGTTTTGTATTAATTCGGCTATATTTGCAAATTCTGCACTGCCCATAAATAAGCCGCGGATTGAATTATTAAGATTATTAGCTATTGCAGCTAAAGCTATGCCCTGCAGGAGAGTTGAATTAAGATAAATCCCCAAATCATTGTCTGCATCTATTGCATCAATCAAGCCGAATTCAGATTGAATGCTTCCGGGATACATGTTTTCAAGAAGCGTTAGTAAATCTCCTCCTTCACCAGTTGCATTTAAAGAAAGCAAGAGCGTGTAAGGTGAAAGTATTCCCTCAGTCGGATATGGGTTTACTCCAGCTGGAGAACCGAATTCCCCGTATTCATATATACTGTTATAACACGGTGCTTCGCCCCAGAAAGGATAACCGTTTTCAATTGCCTGCAGCTTCTGTATTAAAACAGCTTTTTTGAAGTTAAGCCCAAATCCATCAGGTGATAGTTGTGCTTCATCAATGAAAAGAGATGGGAATAAGAATTCAAATAAACTTCCTCCATAACTTGCAATAACATCAATCCCATAAACATTTATTTTATTGCGTGCTAATGTTTGCCAATGTAGGGTTGCCTCAGCGCCGGATATATCACCTTTACCGATTGCAAGGTAAGATATCAGACGGGTTTCGGTATTTAATATTCCGTAGTGGAAGTTTGAAGGAGTAACTGTTTCATTTGCGTCGTTGTAGTCATAACCTCCGTAGAAAAGATGAGCTGTATCATCATAGAAAAACCCCAAATCAATTTTGTTAATCAGCTCGTTTAAATCATTGGCTAATACAGGAGCTGCCTCTCGCGCTAAGATCAATGCCATAACCAGATTAGTGTTATCAATGGATGAAATGAACTTATTGAACGTTGCAGTTTTAGATGGCAGTTCGTAATAGTTAAAGAAATACATTTTTCCCGCAAATTCACCCTTCTCAGGACTATAAGTTTGCAATGAATATAGAGAATTTATTAATTGAGTTAAAGCTGCATTAAATTCCCCTGCTGTTAATTTATCCAGCTTATATAGTGATACTAAAGATATGATATGCATTCCGATGTCGGTTATTGAGGTATAATTAGGTTGGTAGACTTTATCATCTTCTGTAAAACTTATCCAGCTGTAAGGAAGGCCTGTTGCAAGGTCAATCCCAGCTCCTTCTTGAAAGTATTGTAAAATTTTTTCAGAAGTATCGTATAAAAAAGAAGCGAGGGCTTGACCCCCGCTTAGTTTATCGATTATTTTCTGGATAGCCTCTTCAAGCTCCAGGCCTTCTTCGTTTATTAGTTTTAGAACCTCGTTCATCCAGAAAGATAATATTCCTGCATCATCTCCGATAAAGAGATTAAGGTTTCTTCCTTCACGTGCTTCAACATGGGGCAAGAGGCGCTTCCAAATATATAATCCCTGATTTATTACCCCTGCTCCATTGGAAACAGCCTCTTGTGCCCAGTATGTTATGAATCCATTATCTTCATAATCATTATCAAAGAAATCAACCGTACCAATCAACTCTTCAACCTCGGATGTACCGTTATTATCAAAGTCATTACTTAGTACAGCATTCATATTTGATAAAACATCTTTTGTATATTGAATTCCATTAGCTACTCCATATTCCGCCCAGTAGCTAAGGAAGCCATTATCTTCATAATCGTTATCAAAGAAATCAACTACACCTATTAAAACTTCAATTTCGGGTAAGATAGCTGCCATAGCATCTAGTAAAGCTTGGATAGTTGCATTTCCTTCATTGACA
>JAVCCL010000013.1 GCA_030765505.1 Candidatus Kaelpia imicola
AAATGGGAGCTATTTGTGCAATACGCATATTTTTCTTCCTAAATAACGTGAGTTCACCATAAGAAAATCAAGAAGGTGTTGATAAAAAACAGCCTAATGTATTATAAGTAGTCGTGAACATGAACAACCAACACAAGAAAATCATGATGTTACTGAGACTATTTCCGGGACTGATAATTTTTACAAAGCGAATATATTATACTCCTAAATGAGTATTCTTTGCAACGATAATATAAATGAATGTTTTTGTTGCATTTATTGCATTAGATAAACGCTTTAAAACCAGCTAATATTTTTCGATAATCTGGAATTATATAAAAGATATGCTGATATTTTAAAAAAGGGAGAAAAAAATGACAAAAGCAATAAGTATTATTTTAAAAAATCCTCAGCTACATTCATTTTAATGAAATCTCTACTTAAAAATGTTGAATAATGACTTCGTTTTAGGATATATGCTCAGAAACAGTGTCATACAAAACATAATGAAGGTAATAATTAAAATTACCCTAAACAACTTTTTTAAGCGGAAGGATCTATAACCAAACTTTTTCACAAACTGCATCACTACATCTCTTCGTTCTCTATATGCACTTTTTGGTAAACGCGGCGTATGGGTGAAAAGCCGCCCTAAAGCAGCATTTAACCGTATCTGCACATTTACCGCCCAACCCGATGCTTCCAAAAGAACACTCATATCTCGTTTGCCTATCTTGGTAAAACCTATAATCATACCCGGCAATATAACAACAATTGCTAGTCCCACTAACATACCCAGGATATGAACCAGTTTCACTTGGGAAAAAGCCTTGGTAATATAAGCGAAGGATGATCCAAGAGCCGCAATAGCTATGCCCCCGCCTAATAAAAGATCACGTGCTATGCCGGATCCGCTAGGAGAAGAAATGGCTGTTTCTAATTTATCTTGACGGGATTTACTGAATTTATCTATTTGTTTTTTCACCAAATCAGTAATTTGCTTAAAAGGTGCTCTTACTGACTCCCAGAGGCTGATAGGGTTTTCCACGATATCCACTATCTCTGCATCCCACTCTATGCCGTCTATGGTAAAAAAGATACCGCGTTTACCGATACGCAATCGACCTGTGTTCCCAGAAGTTACTGCAGCCACAATTTCAAATCTAATATCTTTCTCTTGACGGCCGGTAATTTCCAAATACAGCAGGTAGATATAACTGTTTCCTGCTATTTTTTTGTGGATAGATCTATCCTGAACTTTCATTGTAAAAGTCATTTCCCTGCCATCAATTACTAATCTCCCCATTTCTAGGAGAGACCGATTTTGAGGAGAATACAGATTTTTAAAACTGACAAAATTGTTTGCCAATTCCATCAACCATCTTTGATAAAGAATTAGTTTTTCCAAATTATGTATCTGGTTTAAATCATCAGCCGCAGCCAGATCCTTTGCGATCAACTCACTCGTCTCTCGCCTGTACGGTCCGTTAAGATAGGTATTTAGCCTATCTGTTCCCAGCTTTTCTACCTTTATACCCCGCTTGCTTTTTAACCATATCCTGTATGGTGTAAAGATAGCTTTTACCTTATTCCACTATTTTTCAGTAAGCTGTTTGACTGATTCTCCAAGAGCATGCTTTAGAACCTTTTCTCTAACTTCAAATAGTCGCTCAAGATATCCGGGATTGATCATTGACTCTAAATCCAAGATACCTTTTGGATTTGGTAAAGCCAATGGAGCATTCTTAAGACGGGATTCCATCATTGACTTATCCGTAAAATCGATTTCCTCAAGCTCCTTCTGGCGAAGCTGCATCTGGGCTATTGTCCGTTCATCGAACCTGACCATTGCACACTGTGCAAAATATTGGTCAAGCTTCCATTCTAAGCTAACCATCAGCTGATAAGCTTGCGGCGTCTCAGTTCCCCAAAACATAATTTCTGTGGTTTTATCTCCTTTAGGAATCTCTCCTTCCCTTTGCCAGACAAGATAACTTTCAGCTTCCTGGAAAAATATCTCAAGCTGCTTTTGGCTGATCCCCGGTTTACCGCAGGCATCTAAAGTAGAGCCGACAGTCTCCATGACCGAGGTGATAAATTGGGCTAAATCAGGGTCAGTTGTGACTTCAGGAGGAATAATGCCATCGCCATTATTCGCCATACTAGCCATAATGCTTTGTACATCCCGTACCTGGCTCAAGTTAATCTCCTGCGTGTTTGGTGAGTTAAGATTGGTTAAAATTAACTCTGCTGAAGCTTTTAATTTTTGACCTTCAGGATAACTAATATCAATATCGCCTAAGTTTAGTATCTCAGTACCTTCGGACAAATGGCTACGATTGGCAAGAAATCGAAACAACCATACTAAAGCCGTCTTGAGTTCATCAGTCCTTATGCGACCATTTCTATCTGTATCTACATAAGAAGTAAATGCATAATCGCAGTTGAGGCTGTCGATTGGAATACTGGTAGCTGCCCAGTACGCATCATCAAGAACTTGAATCTTCTCCAAATCCTGAGCACTTTGAACTCTAAGCTGGTAACTGCCACCGTAATTCTTAAATATCAATTTAGACATTAAAAAACCTCCTTGTTTAATGCTATCTTTTGCCTCTTTACCTTAAAACTCCCAATTATGAGAGTTGTCTAATAATACTCCTTGAAGTAAAAACCATCAATTTAAAAACTTGACATAGAATTAAAGATTTCTTATACCCAATATATTCTATTCTTATTGAACTTTAGAGAGAGGGTTTTGTAAGTAATATAAATAGGTTATAACTATATTTTGAGAAGATGGCTCCCCGTGCAAATATTTGCTATAGTATTATCTCTGAATCCTAGGTCTAATTACATCACTAATATAGCAAATAACCCAGAAAATACATGAGAATTTGAGAGGTTGGTTACATTGATATTTCCGGGCATGTCTAAAGGCTCGAGAATGGTATTTAGCAGATTGTTTTCGTTCAGTAGGGTGCAAAAAATGTCCATTTTTTGCACAGAGAGGATTGTGGTGGTATAATTGGGAAGAAAAGGAGGAAGTTATGAAACCTTTGCCTTTAATGGGTGTAGTTATGTTTGTATTTTTATTCTTATTTATTCAATCATATGTATTTGCAGATGAAATCTATCTAAAAAATGGTGATAGAGTAAGTGGTAATATAAATAGTGAAACAGAAGAGAGTATCATAATAGAAACAGAGGCAATTGGGACAATAACTATAAATAGAGCATTTGTGGATAATATCGGCAGGAGTGGTGAAATTGAAGAAACTCCTTTTGAACCTGAAGAAGATAAACTATGGCAAAGCGAGATTGCAGTTGGTTACAGCAAAGCAAGCGGTAACACTCAGAGTAACCAGTTCTCTTTGAGGTCAAAAGCTAATAGGAAGACAGACCATGATGAATTGACATTAAGAGGCGACGTACACTACTCTTCTTCAAACAAGAAAATGGATTCTCAAAAGTGGTATGGTATGGGTCGCTATGCTTTTAGCTTTGGAGGAAATAAAAAATGGTATAATTTCTATAAACTGGAGCTTGATCACGACAGGTTTGCCAATATAGATTATAGGGTTATTCCATCTATTGGCATAGGATATTGGTTTTCTGATGAGCCAGATTGGAAAGCGATGACAGAGATAGGCCTAGGCTTGGAACATACCGAGTTTAGAGATGACACTAAAGATAGTGATGAAGTAGTCCTTATTCCGAGGGCATTTTTTGAAAAGAAATTATTTGGTGACTCGCTGGTGTCTCAAGATTTAACTCTTTATCCACCTTTGGACGATATGGGAGAGTTTAGGTTACATTCAGAAACCAAGTTGACAAATCCTATAAATGATAAATTATCATTAAGTCTAAGCTTGATTGATGATTACAATGCAAATCCACCTCAAGACACCAAGAAGAATGATATACAGATTATATCAGCATTGACTTATTCTTTCTAAACATCCACCTTATATTTTATCATGTTCCTCCCCGTGCAAATATTAGTTAAATTATATCTCTGATTTCATAGACCTGCAGATGCATACTATATAAAAGGATATATAAGATTATATGCCGATTCAGAGAGGATTTTCTAGCAGATCTTACGCGGTCCCTCTCGTATGAGCCGAGGGGAAACCTCTCATATTTCCTAGCTGCTAATTATATAGCCATTGAGCTATTATGGCAAGGATTATCTACTATAGAGAGGCGAATTACTGGCCTGGTGACGGACAAAAGGGCTTGAAATTTGTCCGTTTTGTCTGGTCATTTTAGGCTCAAAATTGCGTAACTCTTTGGAAGTTTAGAAGATATCAATGTCCGCCTCTCTTTGTCCGGACATTCATAATAAGTAACCCTGCTTATCCCCAAAAACATCCCCACCCGTCTTCATCTATTTCTCTAAGACAATTATTTATTGTATAAACGGCCTTTATAGGAACATACGGCCACCATTTGCCGGTCTTCCTTTTCCAATAAAGATGCCAACGATTATCGAAATCCGTATATCGCATTTGACAAAACTCCGAGCAGCTTGTTCTGGAAGGATCTCCGAAAAGCGGCCTCTTTTCCGCGAGAGTAATTTGATTATACTGCGTCTTAACAAGAAATCCGATTTTCGAACGGTGCTGGGGAGCCGCCTTGTTATAAAGATATTCGTTAATTTTTTCTAAGGCGGCTTTGCGTATCTCTTCAGACATTCTTTTCCGATAGGATAACGCGCGCAACCCTGAATCACTAGCTGCCTCATAAGCGTTCACATAATATTCTAAACGCTCCTTCGCAATACCGTTTTCTTTTGCGAGCTTTAGAAATGCGGCGTAACCGCTATCTACATCCAAATTTATCTTCGCGGCTTTCTTGACCAAAGAATATCTATCAGAATAGGCCATATTTATTCTGCTAACACTTCCTCTATTTTGAGAATAAAATCTTTTGCGTCTTCCAATATCCATTCCGCATCATCATTGGTAAGCACTTCAATCCCGTATTGATCTACCACCCTATCCTCTTGTGCTTTTTCTAGGGTATCGGCATATTTTTGCTCAAGCTGTTTTGCCCTCTTAATATAGATAATATACTCGGGCTTAACCTTTCCTCTTTTGACATAGAATTCTTTAAATGCCGCTATGGCACAATAGTGAGCCGTGGCTCGAATACCTATCTTAAACAAAACAGCCAAAACAGCATGATACATCGCATAGTACCCGCAGATGATTGTCCAGTCAAATAGGTCATTATCAAACATTATCTTCATCGCACGCAAGTTTTTATGAGCCTTATCAATATGCTGTCTCACTCGTTCTGTATTAATGGGGACCTTGTGAAGATTAGACCGGCCATCTTTTGGATGAAAACATCCATGTAATATTTTTTCGATATCTTTTGTCATTTATCTATTTCCTTCTCTGATTAGCTGCCAGAATAATGATTCATTATATAGAATAATTCTATCATTCCACAACTCATGGTAAAACTCGGTTTTTTTTCTAAGGCCTTCCGTAAATTTTTCTATCGTTGTTGAAACAGGGCGGATTTCTAAAAGAGGGCTTACGTCTATTTTTGCCTTATTTAGGATATTAATAACATCACTATCTTTATTGGAACTGACAGCCAATATGTCCATATCGCTCCCCTTTACCCATTCATTTCTGGCCACGGAGCCAAAAAGCACTACAAGCTGAATTTGCCTTTTTGATAAATCTATAACATTAGTGGTATATTTCTCTAAAAGGCGGGCAATATTTTTATTATTTCCGTAGAACTCTTTTTTTCTTTTTAGTTCCAGGTATTCGAAAAGTTTCAATAAATCTTCATTATCAAGATTGGGCTTAAAAAAAGACATATTCGAGACTTCGCGCCGTTTGAATAAACCATCTTTGGCAAACTGTCTTAGAGTATTGCTAACATTGTTTAAAGATACTTTTGAAAGCCTGGAAACCTCCCTTAGATGTATTTCTTTCGCAGGATCACTCATGAAGACTTCTAATATCTTCTTCCTTTGTATAGGTATTAGCATGCGCCCCTCATAGGTTAATGTTCCATAACATGGTTCAACTGTTCTATATTATGGTACATTGCATCATTATTGTCAACAAAATTCTTTGCGTTATGCTATTGAAAGATGAATCAGTCCCTCCCCGTGCAAATATTAGTTATAATATCCTCTCTGAATAGGCGGGATCAAATTATTAACGTTATAGCGGCAAAAAGTGCATAAATGGCCAATTCAGAGAGGTAGTTTTGGTGGTATTATCGCGGTACCGCAAAAGGCTCGAACTTGTATTTAACAGTTTGGATGGTTTCAGAGGGGTGCAAAAATTAAGAGAATAAGGCTAAAAGGTGGTAAATTTGTCCAATTTTGTCCGGTATTTTGGAGAGTCAATTTTCATAAGTCTTTTGTTAATAAACAGTTACAAGATGTCCAGCCTCATGGGGTGGACATTTACTAAAACGGTGCA
>JAVCCL010000014.1 GCA_030765505.1 Candidatus Kaelpia imicola
AGAATATAATTATCGGATTCCGTTTCAACGTAGAAGGTTACGATACAACTTCACGTGGTAAAACAGAAACCTTTACTCATGGTAAGATTGAAACAGCGGCGGGATTTAGTCTTAATGATTTTAACGTTGTTAAAGAAGGCATGGGTTTAGAGTCCGAATTACTTCCTATGCTTGAACAGAGATATATATTGACTCCGGTAATTGCAAATCTGTTTGGATATAATGAAGGTGAGTTTCAGAATATTCTTAATAGCGCAAATCCTTACCAGTTAAGTGCTTATAAAAGTATCTACAATATCTGGCTTAATAGAATAGATACCGAATATCCTTACCGTACTATACTTGAAGCAGGTTTTTTAAGATCAAATATGGACTTTTTGGCTTCAAGAGATAGCGGGAGGATATATCTAATTAAACAGGGAGAGGAGAGCTATTATCTGCCGGCATCGTCTATTAACTATGCTCTTGATAATGATAGATTTTTTTTAGAGTTATTTGCAGAAGCGGTTATTCAAAAGTTAGGCGAATGTTTTAGTTTAGATAGCAGTGATAAAGATGCCATTATAGAGAGAGCGACAAGAGATTTAGATGAATCAGAGTTAAGCAGTATTCAACAGAGCGTCTTTTCTCAGTTGGTTGAGAGCAAGCCTTATAACGAAAATACAATCGGTGTCTATGATTTTATCGATACTCAGATAGTACCTTTAATTGAAGTCTATACGGGTTTTAAGCTTAAGTCGGAAGACGGTTCTTCTTTCACCGAGCTTTCCCGCAAAGGTTCGACTTTCTCTAATGCCGTATATTGGTTGGGAGAAAAAGCTTACCAGCGTTATGGTTGGATTTTGTCAAAAGAAGAAAAAGGTTTTATTGAAGATATTATTGAAAGTGAAATAAGAACAACAAAAGAACGGTTGGGTATAGATAGTCTTTCGGATTCCTGGAGAGATTCTATCACTGACAGGATACGCAATGATTTTGCTATCAAAAAAATATTTGAATTAATGGATATTGTTGGAAAGGAAAGATCTTTAGAAGGTTTTATGAATTGGATATCTATGGATTATACAGGAGATGTTAAATCTAACATGGTGGAACTGCTTGATGAAGCTGGGTATAACGGGAATAAGATTGTAGATACTAGCTATAGCTTCAATGATCTTAGAGGGGTATATGAGAAGATAAAATCGCTTACTTTCTTGAAGCCTAATGTGAGCTCTCTTTTTGGTACTCCAGAGCTTACTTATCAGAACAACGTTAAGAGCGATGATATGGGCGATAGCGATTTTATTCAACAGGTTCTTTTTGAAAATGGAAAAGATTTTATGCTTAGAGTTTATGATCCGCGTACATCTTTAATACTGGATACTCCAGGTGCTCCTGATGCAAATATTGCAAGTTTGGGTCTAGGCGTAGCGTACATAGCTTCTCTTTATGCCGAAGGAGTATTAAAAGAAGAAGATATAGCAATGTTGACAGCTGCCAATCCTGAAATTCAAAGTGTTCAGGATATGATTAGGCTTACAATGGATTCTTTAATAGAGGTACAGAATGGACAGCCAGATTCTCCTTGGGTAGAAGCTCTTTTAAAAGAATATTCATTAGACTTAATAGAAGATTTAATAGCTTTATACAATGGAGAGCTGAAGTATTCTGATCAGGAAACTATTATGTTAAACGAAGACGATCGTGTTGAATTACGTAGCATTACTTTTGATGGATTAGTAGACAACAAAGAAAACTGGGTTTTCTGGATTGAGAACTACTATGCTATTAAGCATGGAAAGGCAAGTGATTATCCTGCTGTTCAAGAATTGGCTATGAATATTTTAGATGGTACATCTGCAGATTATATAAAGGGAATAAATTACGAAGAGATAGAGGCGATTAAGCAGTTTGGATGGGGCGGTTGGTTGTATCACTATATCGGTACTAATAATTATGAAAGAAGTAATGAAGATATTGAGCTTTCAATCATTGATACTATGTTAACCGCGGTCGGGTTTTATGTTGCCGGTATGGTCTTCCCTGAATTCCCTGAACTTAAAGAGCTTGCGTTTGAATTTATAGATAATATTGATATGGATGGTATATTTTGGAATGATACGAATGACCGTTATTATATGGCTTGGTTACCTGAAGCTTTTAAGGATGGTTATGGGTATAACGGTTTTACTCCAGAGTCATGGGTCTATAGAAGTCAGGAGGAAATGACATATGAATTTATTCGTGCGCTATGGATAATTCGTAATAAACCGGAATCTATAGCTGATTTGAGTGGCAGCTGGTATCCGGAAAGGCTTTCGTCGTCAGACTCTTCTTTTGAGATAGACGGAATAGAGCTTATGTTAGATGATATTTTAATTGAAGGTATGCCTGAATATTATCCTTCAATTAATGGTGCCAGTTGGGTGTCTAGTCTTATTCCTATTGATTTAAGAGGTACTGATGGAGACGCCAATAAACCTACTGATTGGAATATGCAGAGCATCCTTAGCTTACTTTATAACCGTATTGCAGCGCTGCAGTTCGACGATAGATTTACTCCTTATACGGCCCAAGTTGGCTCTACCGCCATGCTTGGAAAAGGCTATAATATGGGTCAAGGTTTACCGCCATTTGATAAGGAATATAATACTTTCTTAGTCCCTGAAACTATTCCCGATGGCACTTTCTCAATCTACTCTCTTAATTTAGCAGCACTACCTGCTGAATCTCTGTTTACACTATGGTATCAGTGGCTAACCAATCCTAAACTTGCAGACGGTGATTTTGGATTTAGAACATCTTTTAATTCTGAACAGGGTTTTATTGCTTCTGAAAATTACACTTTTGATATAGTTACTTTTGGATTAAATGCTTTAAATGCTATATCAGGTACCGTTTGGAACTTATGTGCTCAAGATAAGGATTTAAGAGAGGTATATAAAGCTTTAGGTTATGATGTCGAAAGCAGATTGGATGGTTATGATGTCGATATAGCAACGCTCATTCCTAGTTCAGCAATAGAAGAGAATATTGAAGCTGGAATTGCTGGAATAACCGATGAAGATTCAAATGTAGAGGGTTATAAGAGAGCTATGTTTATGGTTGAGCAGGTTAATGAGATTGCTAAGGCTATGATTGACAATGATAAGAGGCAGAATGGAGTCGATATACTTAGATATTTTCTTGATGTAAATGATGATTATTATAGGCAAGCCCAAGATTATCTACCTAAAGATTTATCTTTACTGGGAGATACCAAAGAAAGAGTAGAAGCTATGGCTTTACAATTTGTCATATATAAGAACCAGCATTGGTATCAGGGTCAAAAACAGGCATTCTTTGAATTGACTGATTATTTATCTGATAATTCTGAACATATTGGAGCAGCTGTCGATATTATAGTCAAGTATGATTATGAGGCTTCTGTTATGTGGCAGGGCTGGGACGGTGAAAAGTTTATTCCTGTTTTAAGTAAAGAACAGATAGTTGCTGATTTAACAGATCCAGGAGAGGCTCCTCGTACAGCATGTTATCCTGAATTAGAGAAGTATCTTAATGAAAACTGGCAGATACATAGCTTGATACCTGAAGAATCAGGGGTTTTAATGCCTCTCTATGAAGGTACTGAGACCGAAAAAGGCGAGTTCTCTAAAGGGGCTAGACAGCTCATTGATACTTGGGGTTGGGAGATGGAAGAAAAGCTTTATGAAGTTAAATTTAGAGTTCAAACAGCAATAAAGCCTTATGTAGAGTTTTTGATTGGTCAAGATGTAGACCTATTAGATCCTACCGGTAAACCTTATGGTGTACTTGTTGCCTGGGAGAAAGAGGTTGGAGAGAGAATAAAAGATGTAAGGTGCTGGTGGCCTAACTCAACAAACCCAATCTCTTTGGACAGAATACTCGTTAGGGCTATAGAAGAAGGTAGAGAAGACCAGATAACCGAGGCGATAGAGTTTACGATCAATAATTTAAAACTTGCTGCAAGAGTCAAAAATCTTATTGAAAGAATATATGGTAGAGAGTTTGATATAGTTTACAACGAACATGATAAAGAGGGAATATTTGATAAGATTTTTAATCCTATAAAGTTAGATCTTGCAGGTTTTGCTCGAGGAAGAGCGTTGTCTGAAACTATTCGTAATATTCAGGATAATAGCGAAGGCGGGATTTTAACAAATATTTTGGGAATGAGCGCTGAGAGTGTTGTTAATTTCCTTATTGCAGATAGAAATATTCCTCAAGAGGATATAGTTGAGGGTTATGACGGGAATTCAGGTATCAGAGTTAGCTATGATGCTAGTCAAAAGGGATACTCAATTCCGCTTCTCTTTGGAGATTTCTCTAAAGCTTCTTGGCTTGAGTTTATGGTCAAAGCTCCTGAGGGCGAGAGCGTATCTTTTGATATGATTGTAACTACAGAAGACGGCGAAGAGCTAAGAATACCGATAGAGAATGTTACAGATAGCTGGAGAGAGGTAGCCATTCCAATATATGGTCCTTATAGCGTTGATTGGATGAGCGATGAAGGGCGTGAAGATTGGAGCTGGTTGTCAGATGAAGTTTGGCAGGGTTATATCCAGGGCACATTATATGAAGGAAAGTATACAGGAGATGCTAGAGGTGAGCGTAGTATAGAGGAAGGAGATGAGTGGTACTTTAGGCAGATTGCCCAGGCGATAACCGGAGTAGAACCGACAGCCAGGGATTTAGAGGTTACGGAGATAACAGATACTATCTATACGCTTCAGTTTGGAGGCAATCTTTACACCTTTATAGACGCTGTTTCTGAGTCTACTAACTGGGGTAATATTGAAAGTATAAGATTTGAATTTAAATTTGAAACCGAAGCCGAAGCCGAAGCCGGAGCCGAGTTCATTATCTCAGGTGATATCACAGGAGGTAGCAAGAGAGGCTATAATGGGATCTATCAGATTGTGGCCGAACAAGAAGTAGCTTCTTTAAATGATTTAATAAGGATGTCTAATCCACCATCGGTGTCAAGGCCTGCTTTAATTAATTTAAACGATGGTAGGCAAGTTATTGTGCTGCAAGCATTTATAAGCCATACTATGACGACAGCCACGCCAAAAGTCAGGTTTATTGACCCATTATATGGTATAATTACCATAGAGATGGAAGGGGCTGAATTTGAAGAGCTATGGAATGGAGGTTCCGTGCAATGGCTAGAATAATAAATAGAAAAGATCTAAAAGCCTGGAAAATTCTATTGGTGGTTGTAGTAGAGCTATTTATTACAACCCAGATACTCTCTTTTGCACCTGCATTATCTAAAGATTATGATAGTCTTTGCCGTAGAAGTAGAGAAGTTACTACTGGCCTTGCTATGCACCCTAATTTAGTCGGCATAAGCGGCATAGTTCCTTTTACTCAGACTGTAAATGGTGTTGATTACGATATTTTATTAGATACAGAAAACGGTGAAGTAACAATTATAAAGAAATCTGACCAAGGTGAGATTGAAGCTGTTGAAAAGCTGTTCTATACTGATGAAGGTAATACCGGAATAATTGAGTCTAGAGAAGACGGATATATAAGTGTAAAAGAGCTTGTTAATGTAGGAACAGAAGAAGAGCCTATAATCAGCATTGCATATCGTTCGCGTGTAAAACTCACAGAGAATGGCGACAGTCTTGTAGAGATATATGATAACGATAGCGGTGAAGATGTAAGGTTAGAGGTCACTCTCTATAGTGGTAGTGAAGTCTATGATAGAGTTGAAGCCGGAGAGCAGCTTTTAGAGTACGGTGCTAAGATTGCAGGTACTCAGAAAAACAGAGTCTCTGTAAAGTCTTTTGAAGGCAATAATTATGTATTTGATCTCTTTGTTGATGGTTTTCAAGCTTCAGAAGGAGCAGTCGAAGAATATACTGCTCGCTATTCGTTTGTGCCTGTTCAAGATGGCATCTGGAAAGTCTCTATAGCACATAATGATAGCACTGTTGATGAGTTTTTATATGAAGGAGAACCGGATGCATCTCATATTATGATGGGATTTGATCCAGAGAAGATAGTTCCTCATTCACTAAGAGTAAACGGTGAATTTGTTGATGCACTCACTACTATAGAAGGTTTTGGAGATTTAATGACAGAGGTAAATCGCTTGGCAGCTATTGAGGCAGGGGAAGAAGTAACTGAGCCTTTAACTCAATGGAGTTCTATAAATTCAAGGTCGGTTCGCCGCGCTGCACAGGCAGTAGGCGGAGCTATGGTAGGTATCTATGCTGCAGCCCATATGCCTTTCTTTGCAGGCGGAGTTGGAGTAAGTGAGCTAGCTACTCTCTGTGCTCATGCGGGTGCTCTATTTCCTATGTATGTTGCATTGAATAAATTTACTGCTTCTGCATTGGTTAGTTTGGCAGTAAAACCTGAAAGGTATGACATTGAATCTAATCAGAGAGTCTTAGATTATAGATTTAGTGATGAGGGATTTGATGAAGGTTTAGCATTATTCTATACCTGTAAAACAGAGGGTTCTGATTGGGCAAGGTCAATGGGTAATAGCATTAAAGGCAACATTGTTACTTTGGAAAGTTTAAATAGAGGAGCTGTATCTGAAACAGTTATGACTGCTATAAAAACCGGCATTGCAAAGCAGAGGTTAACAGAATCTCAACAGAGAGGTGAAAATAAAACACTGGATGAGATTCTTAGAGGAGTAACAGATTTAGATGTAGCTAGAGAATTAAATAAGAATCTTTATCTTACGATTGTTACAGATGGAAATCCTTCCAATGAAGATTTCTTGGAGATGGTCTCTTTGGTGCATAAATTAAGAGCTGAGTACGGTAGGTCTGTCCAAATATTATTTAGTGCTAGAAGAGCTGGCGAGAGACTGGGATTTAAGCCTGGAGCCTATCAGGATGCTATTGGTCTCTTTACCAGAGGTATGGGTCCTCGTATATATGAAGGTAAGACTTATACTGATGAGTCGCTATACGGTCCTTTTGCCAGAGTTCAGAATGATCCCATATTTGGTATCTTTGATTCTAGTTTTAAGGCTCGTGCTTTAGAATATTACAAAACGCAATATAATCCAACAGCTGCGGATTTAATTATATTTGAAGATGAATTAAACCAATTAGAAGATACCGGCTGGATAAGCGGATATTATGGAGAAAATTCTACAATTGCAGAGATTGTACAAGAGGGGAAGATAGACCATCTCTTTACTCTTGACTCGGGTAATTTTATAGGAGTAAATCAAGCTGTTGAGATGGCAGCTAAGGTAGCAACTGCAAGGGCTGATTCCAGATTTGATGGCACTGTAATGTTTCAGCCGGATCTGCATGTTGCCAATCCTCAGTCATCTCTTCTAACAGACTTCTTTAACAGCGCTCAGGAGAGGTTCTACTGGCATAACTCTGCTGCGACGGAGATTCGTACCTTTGTTCAGTCTACAGGCAAAGTCTGGATTGTTGCCGATGCATATGCAGAGATAGCTATGCAGCCGGGTAATGAGTTAACGGATCCTTGGGAAATAGCTCATGATTGGCACGAGTCAGGAGCTATGAAGACTGTTCAGGTTCAGGGTGTATTTGCATATGAGACCCGCTATATTACATACAATGAGACTAAAGAGGTTACAGACGGCACCTACTTAGGTTCAATGTCCAGATTTTTAAAATCTAATGACATGAATTTTTATAGAAGTATCTATGCAAGACATGGTGCTTATAGATACATTGTTGAGAAATTAGGCATGGACTTAAAGCCGATTGAGCTGCCCGATGATCCTGTGATGGCTCAGCAGGCTCTTGAGGTATATAATGATGCCAGCTGGTTCTGTAGAGCACCTGAGATCTATAGTCTATTCTTAGGTCTTACTATTGCAACAGGAGCAATATCTTCGGCTTTTGCTCAGACTATGCCTGTTCTTGCGGGTACATTATTAGCGACTGTCTTAATAGGCCAGCTAATACTTATGCCGCAGGTCTTAGCTCCGGCTGCATTCTTTGAAAAGCAATTAGATGCGGAATCTGACAGCGATTTAGTTACTATTGATGAACAAGCTGCAGAAGAGTTCATGGCTGCTTTTGAAGATACATCTCAAGGCAATTGGGATAGGTTCTTAGCGACAAAACCTGCCTATCATGCAAAGCAACTTGCTGATGTTATCTATGATATTTTTAGAAGTAATGAACTTCTGATGCCTATAGTGCCTATACAGGTTTTAACAAGAAGAATCAATCAGGCTCAGATAGCACGTACCGCTGTTTTGACTCAACAGATTATCAATCTAGTAAGAGAGGGATATACTGTAGATGCAGCATTAGATACTATGGCAACAGAGATAGATTCTAGTGTCTTACAGCAATTCGGAATAGATCCTAGAGCTGCAATTAATAATATTGTTGTACAGATACTGGATAAAATAAATATAGAAGCCGGAGAGGTTTATCATATTACCGAAAGCGATATAAAATCTCTTATCTCTCCAGGTTCAATATATACAGGTTTTACACCTTCAACTAATCAATGGAGAGCATACAGCTACTTTATTGCTCCGGTCATAGGTGCAGCTTTAATAGGCCTTCCCATTCTTTTGAGTCAGGGAGCATTTACTTTGGCGCTTAGTACAGTACTTGGCCTACCTTATCTGACTTTTGGAATTACTAATTATCTGACAAATAAATCGGCAAAGAATATGAACTATGTTAATGCAATAGCAGATGTTGAAACACGTGCTCTAGGAGATGCCAATTTTAGAGGTTGTATAGGAGTGGGGGATGCATTATTTATGGCTCATAGAGAGGATTCTAATCATGATTATACAGAGCGAGTTAAGTGGATGGCTGGACTAATAGAAGATGGCGGAACTATTGATGAGGTTTGGGAGGATCTTAACTCTTTAGAGAAGTCTTATTTAAGAACTAATTTTAGTGAAGTAGCTATAGGTGGAATTTCCTCATTAACTCCTGAAGAGCTCGCCCAGATTGATATTAGGGTAAGGAATGGGCTCCTGATGTATATTGAAGAGATAAACAAAGCAGTGGTTAAGTACAGAGACAGAGAGGGGTGGATATAATGAAGAGAACAACTATTATATTCTTGTTTTTACTAATAGCTCTATCTATAAATCTACTCTCTTATTCTACAGGCGATCTCTGTTTGCGTAGAGCAAGATCTACTACTACAAATGAATGGGTTGACCCTACCTATCTTGAGCAGTATTTTGTTACTCCTCAGATGCAGGAGATGCTTAGTGATTACAATGATTGGTTAAAAGGTAGTAGCAGTCCTCTCTCCTGGATGAAGTTTATTAGAGATGTTGCATTGAATGAAATAAAATATAATCTAACACATAGTAAAGCAGCTCGCACTAGAGCAACAAAAGCAATAAATGCTTTAATAAAAGAGGTAGAGAAAGTTGGAGAGAGCAAGTGGATTCAAAGCACTCCTGATGCAGAGAAGTTTTTGATAGTCGAGAAGATTATTCAACAGAATAGAATAGAAGAGGACTCAAGTAAGCTTCTCTTATTTAGAGCCCTATCTCCTGGTTTTAGAAAATGGAGTTGGGAAGATTTAGCAGTATCTGGTTCTCCCGACCTTACCGCTAAGATGACAGATTTTATGGATAAACTGCAGGTTCTCTACCTGGATGATTATTCACTTGAAAATCGTATTGCCGGAGTGTGGGAATTAAAGTGGATCTATACTAATAAAAATCTACCTCAAGAGATAAGAACACGTGCCTTAGAAGGGATATTCAATATACTTAATACCAGAGTTCAAGATCTAGATACAGGAGGCTTCCTTAACGCAGAGGTTTTATGGAGAAATGCCAGAGAGGTTTTAAGAGAGTTATTCTCTGCGCAGAGATGGAGCGGTATTGATATCGAAGCAGATGAAGAGATATGGAGACCTGTTTTAGAACGTGCATTAGTAGCTATAGAGAATGCTAATAACTTTGGTATAGATTCTAATTATGCTCAAACTTCAGATCTTTTTTCAACAGATCAGGAGTTTTGGAGCTGGTGGGCTATAACAGATGCTCTTTCATCTATAAGCTTTGATGATAACCCTGATTTAATGGAAGAGATAGCTCGTAGCAATAGCTCTGAAGCTATAAGGCATGTTCTTCCTTCAAGTTTAGCTTATGTAAAACCGACATTATATTCTGATCGCAGAGATGAACTGATTGCTTATCTTAAAGATAGGTTTTTAGAGGCAGAAGGTGATGTTTGGATTGAGTCTTTAGGTGAGACCATTCTTAAAATAGGTTCTCCTAAGATTGTTGAAGAACTTTTGGCTGCAGGTTTTGATCAAAGTGTTGATTTTGAAAAGAGGCGTTGGGCATTAAGAACTGTTGGTGAGACTTATTATAGAGATGTTGATCTTTTAAATAAGATGAGAGACGAGATCTTTAGAGCTGCTTTATATATAGAAGGGAATACAAAAGAGGAAGGCTCAAAGCTTAGAAACGCTGCCTTAGGAAGCATTTTTGCTTTACGCAGGCATTTAGAAGAGAGAGGAGTAGAATTTATATCTCCAGATATAGATATATCTTCATATACAAGAGAAGATTATGAGAATGCTCTAGTGAAGTTGGTTCCAACAGAAGGAGAGACAAAAGAGTTTTTCATGACCGAACTTGAAAGAATCACAAGTCGTAATTTTAATAATTCAGAGGATGCAGTGAAAGAATATATGGCTCTTGGAACTCCTAAGGTATATCAATCTGTAATAGAGGCTTTAGTGGCATCGGTCGGCGCAGGAAAAGTTACAGAAGCTTTAATAAATTTTGATGATATTAAAGGGAGTATCGACATAGTAGAGACTCTTACTGCTACTCCTTTTGAATATCTAATTGGATATATGTGGATCAGGCAGGATATAGGAAATTATGAATGGGTTGAACCAAAGTTGAACGCCGAGTTTAATGAAGATGGAATCTTAGTAGTTGACGGTGTTCAATACAGTGAAAATCTTGGCTATCCTAGGGATATAGATAGACCTATGGAGATATTTAGAGCAGAGGATGGTAGCTTGATGATGCTTAAACACGGCGATGAATTAGGTATAGTCTCTGAATATATCTCACAACAGATATATGCACAGTTTATAAGAGAAGAGTGGGGTGAAGATGGAGGTATCGGTGTATCTCCTCTGGGACTGTTGCTTGACCCTAGAGACGGCAGAATAAAACTGGCTACAGCAATGGTGCCTGGATATAGTAAAGGAACCAAATTCTTGCAGCCTCAGTATATACATGATGAGAGGATGCAGTCTCTTATAGCCCCAGCTTTGGTCTTAGGCGATGGTAGTAGAACTCCAAAAGGGTTCTTATTCTTCCGAAGAGATTTTGAGCAGACTATGGCTGAATATGATGCTCAGCCAGATTATCTGTTATTCAATATAGCAGGTTTACTTGCTTCAGGTGGTATGGGATTTAAACCTTTTGGAAATCATTTTGAGGTTACAGATAGTTTTGATGAATTTAGCGTGCTTACTCATTCTTCACATACCGGGATGAGTGGTAGTTATTCTAATGAAGCCTGGGGTCAGGTAATAAATGGAACAGAGCAAGAGTTATTAGATGATTACCTTATGAATCTAGAGCTTCTTAAAGATGATACCACTAGAATGGTCTATGTGATAATGAACGAGGTTTCAAATCTTTTGGGGTATCGTTTTGGCGAGAGATATACCGTTCAAGATTGGCAGAATCAGATTACTGCAGAGAATGAGTTTGGAAGATGGAGTTTAGGCAAGAAAAGAACGCGTAATATGTTGGAATCAATGTTTAATGGTATTTCTAGAGAGGGAAGCTTAAGAGTCTATCTTACCTCATCTTTGGCTTCTCGGATAAATGAGGCTATGCAGTATTTAGGCTATATATTGAGGAGGGTCAGATAAGATGAAGAAGATAAGACAACTACTTACAGCCATTATTATTTCTCTTGGAGTTATCAATATTGCTTTTATAGATCTATCTATTATGTCGGCTAAGACTATAACAAAGATTACCCGTAGGTCAAGAACTGCAGGCTCTCAATTGGAAATATATGTTCCAACAGTTTCATCGTATGAAGAAAATTTAGCCATTCAGAGACTTATTGCACACGGATATGACCCGGAATTAGCTCAACGGATTCATAATGAATATGCTGCAGGAGAGAGACCTTTGGTGTACCTAGAAAAGCATGGAAGTAATACAGGGGTTGTAATGAGATATGATGATGGTTATGTTATAGATTTAAGTAGTTTAGCAGAAGAGTATTTAGCTAAAGGTATAGAGATAATTCAACGAGGGGGTTTAGCTATAATAGTTTTAAAAGGCGGAGCAGCTATGCGCTGGGTTGGCGGCGGTGTTGATAAAGGTATTGTTCCAATGGTATTTATGCCGGATGGAAGCCGTATGTCTCTTGTAGAGTTACACTTAAGGCAGATTAAAGAAGCAGGGGAAAAGTTTGGCGGCAAGATACAGGTTGTGATGTCTAATAGTTATTTAAATAATAGTACCACAGCGCAATATTTAGAAGAGCATGGTTCTTTTGGATTACCAGGAGATATTGTTAGTACAGTTGATGTCGGAATTGGTCATAGGCTTATTCCTAACCCTAAAGATTTACAGGCTGAGTTTGATAGGCGTGAAGAAGGTATGAGAGGTTGGGAGCGACTGGTTGCCCTATCTCTCCTAGCGACCGAGCAAAGGATGGTTCAGGGTTGGGTTGATACAGCAAAGGCAGAAGGCGCAGAGAATCCTTATATGTATCAGCCTTTAGGTATGAATCAGAATACAAAATTACATCCTTTAGGCCATTTTCAGGTTTTACCAGCAATGTTCTTAGGTGGGCAGCTAAGAGAGCTTATAGATGAAGGAGTAGAGTATCTAATGATATTCAACGTTGATAACCTCTTTAACTTAGAGGATATGGGTGTAGATATACGACCTGAAGTTATTGGATTTATGGAAGCAGAAGGTAAGTCGATAGCAACAGAGTTTACTGATAGAGGTTCTGATGTTGGTGGTGTTTTAGCTCAAGTTACCAAGACAGATGAAGATGGTAATACTTCGACAAGACATATGGTATTAGAGGGTATAACCAGCGACCCTTTAGTTGAGGCAGAGCGTGATTTGGACCTTATAAATACAGCTACTCATTATATAAGCATCGATGGATTATTAAGAGCGTTTGGTTTTGAAAGCAAAGAGGATTTCTTGTCTTCTTCTGAGGAGACGATACGTATGCGTGTTGCCGAGACAGTGGAAAAAGTGGAGAGGCATACTACTATTAAAAGAGTCTCAGAGTTATTACCTGATGGGAGAGAATACAATATGCCTGCAGTACAGGTTGAGCAACTACTTCAAGATCTCGTGCTTCTTTTAGGTGAGGAGGATTGGCAGCCTATATACACTCCGCGTATTGGAGAGGACGGTAGGTTTGAGCCTTTAAAAGGCTTAGATACTTTGACCGAGATAAGGACAAGAGAAGGTACTATAGGAGCAGTTGGTTCTGATTTTTTAAGCAATAATCCAGCTGCTATAGTTGAAATTATTAAAAGTTCTCCGCTTGATGAAGTAAATAATGTAAGTGATATAGAGCTGTTCTCTGCGTTAAATTATAATGAGTTACTTCAGGTTACAGAACAGCTTAGGGTTTTTTCAAGAGAAGATACTACTACACATTTTCAAAAGCTGCGTTCCTCTATGTATCTCTATGTTATATTCTTGGACTATCTTCCAGATGCAGCTATAAGCGAAGGTATGGATCTTAGAGGTGGTGTGCCTACTGTAAATATGCTTAAAGCTTGGGTTGATGCTACAGGCACTGATGATTTCATGGCCTTAGAGAGCGTGCTCTTTGATGCATATATGGCGGAGCCATCTCTAACAATGTCCTCATGGTTAGCTCAGGTTCATAGACGTTTAACGCGTGAGACAAGACAGGACCAAGTTGAGGAATCTATGGAAGAGAATCTAAGTGAATTTTTAGGTGAAATACCTTACACCTTAGATCAATATGAGGAACATGTGAATGTCGGAGGAGATAATGCTGAGCTAAAAGCTAGGCTGATGGAAGGTTCAGCTATAGATGCTAATATTGGAGTTAGAGTCGAACTAGATAGTACTGTTGGGTCTGATGTCTTTGGAATAGCAATGGACTATCCTGAAGGTTCTCACGTTATTAATAGCGCTATGTATTTAAGGTTAGAAGATCCTTTAACCCAAACTACAAGTATAGAGCCTCCTATCACAGTAGTTGTAAGAAAGATAACAGATGGACCTATTGTGCGTTTAACTTCAGTTGATATGGGTCAGAGTAAAGAGTATGGAAGCTGGGAAGAGCTACGAGATATTACAAGCGATGATTTAGGATTACTTAAGGCAGGGTTGTTGGCTACAGGAGTAATTCCACTTGAACCTCTTTGGAAGATGGAGGAAGCAGGTAGCTATCTTAGAGATGAGATGGGACTTGAGCTTTCTGGTGCTGCATTAGAGAAGTTTCTCTGGCGGCCCAGTGAAGATATGAGAAGAGAATTGAGAAATACGCTCCGCAAAAATGGTATTGATGATGCGACTATAGAGGCTCAGACAGATGTACTCTTTAGAGATTATGTAGTGGGCTTAGATGTGATATTAGAGTCTTTCTTTGATGGAGAAGAAGGATGTGGTATTGAAGTTATAACTTATGTTAAAGATTGTGCTATGGGTTCCGGGCTTGCTATCAGTAGTTCTCTTGCAGCCGGACTTGGTTCTGCGTTGTTACAGTTCCGTGGAGCTATTGATCTTGAAGGAGACCCTGAAAATTACAACTTTAAAGAGCATGCTGTGGCAGTAGCTATGAGAATGGAGTGGCTTGGTATAAGCGGTGGTGGATATCAAGATATGGCAGCAATCTGGGGCGGAATGCATGAGATAACAGTAATTGAAGAGACTGATCCCAATGCATCAACAAGAGCTGAACTTATACCTCATTATGAGACTATAGATCTTAGTCCTGAAGCAAAAAGATTGCTTGAAGATTCGATTGTGATTGCACACCTTGGCATGGCTCAACCTGTTGGACCTATGCTCGATATTCTTACAGATACTTATTATTTAAGACGAAATTGGGATAGCAGAAAAGACTCAGAGAGATTATACGATAGACAGATAGAATTATTAAAACAGTTAAACGAAGTAGCTCCAAGTGCGATGAGAGGTAATCGTAACGATTATGAGAAAGCTATGAATATCTTAAGAGAGTTTGCAACTAATATGGAAGATGATTATGATAATAGACGTGATCTTGTTCCAGAAGCTACGAATACATATGGAGACGAAGTATTTAGAAAATTAGAAGAGAGATTTCCTGCCGGTCTTTGGGGTTACAATACTACAGGGTGCCGTGCTGGTGCAGGAACTGTATTTGTTATTGACCCTCAAATAAGAGATGAGTTTGGTCAGGAATTAGTACGTATCTGTGAAGAAGTTAAAGCAGAACTTAATGGAGCGTTTAGAATATCATATGATGTAAAGATTTATGATTGGAGAATAGCCGATGAAGGCGTTGTCCTAGACGTTCTCTCTCCAGAAGATACTAACTTACGTATAGATTGGCTTGAGATGGCACGGGATATCATCTTTAAGATGAAGAACGTGAGAGGAAGATAAGAATATTTATTATAAAAAAACATTGAAAAGATTGCTTTAAAAAGGAGAAAATAGTGAAAATAGCAAAGAAGAATTTATTCCAGTTTTTATCTATAACTATAATTTTTGCTTTTATAGCTAGTTCTTTTATTTCTCCGATTAATTCAAATGTTGTAGCAAGAAGAGTCCATGATGTGAAGTTAGATTCTGCTACTATAAATATTTTAGGAATTAATATTTCGGTAAGGAGCAACGAGGGTTTTCAGTCTTTATCAGAGTGGATTGATGCATTTGAAAGTCTTCCGGATAGCGGTGCATCTAAACAGCTAACAGTTGCGTTTAAGTTGGGAGATAAGTCGCTTAGAACAGCGACTTTTAAGATTCCTGCTGAAAAAAATCTTGATAGTCGGCAATTTGACCTGTTGGTAGATTATGTCTCATGTTTAGTTTTATGGGGGCAGGCATTTATAGGTGGTGACAGTGTTGCAGCAAACTGGTCAGACGATTTATTTACCGCTGTAAGCGATAGATTTACGGCAAATACCGTAGCTCTGGATCTTGTCAATCGTGATATCGACGGAAATCCAACTTCAGTTTATTACAGCTATAGAGGGATGGTTGAGTATCTAAAAGGTGTTTATGGTGACTATACATTTGCACAAGAGACGAAGGATAATATTGAAGCATTACAGCCATCTTCAAGCAGTCTTTTGATGGAAGTCGACAAGGCTGTTATAGATTTAAATCCGAATGCCAGTAGTTTCTGGACAGTTAACGCTGGGCCATATGGTCTTAGTGGTGTTATAGAGCAATATCTCAATCAAAGCGGTGTTTATAACTATTTTGTAGAATTGGTGCAAAGCGATTTGGTTTTAAAGTCTGAACTGTCAAATCTTGGCTTATTGCCTGTGCTTGAGCCGGGAGATAAATCTCAAAGGCGGCAGGTTTTAAAACATGTGTTGTCTTTACTGGATAACCCCGCTGTAAGCGAAGCCAGTAGAGGTAAGATAGAAGGTATTTTCTCAGAAATTGGTGAAATTCTGGGTTATACAATAAAAATAAGCCAGAGATTTACACCTGTTGACAATGTTATTATAACCGGTGCAGTGACAGAAGGTGAAGCGGGTGAGCTGATAAAGCAGGCAGCTCTTAAAGTAGCAGATTCTGTAGAGATATGGCTACCTGATGATGTAGGAAGTATAGATTTATCGCAGACCGATCTTGGAAAATTTGAAGTCTCATCTGATAAATTCCGCTCTTACGGTCAGGCAATTGCCATGGCTGCAGAAGCCAGTAGATATATTTCTGGTGATGTGGCGGAGGGTAAGGTCGTAGGTATAGATTGTGGTGCTTCAGATGTTAAAATAGTATATGTTGATAACGGAAAAGTAATATTTACGAAGAAATTTGAATGGGTTACTTCCGATATAAAATCCGATGCTAGTCCCAGCCATCAGGAAATACTTCAAGCATTGATTGATTTTGCCAGACTGAAAGCGGTTTTAGAAAATACCGAAAATTCTGAACTTAAAGATGAGGTCATAGCTCTGGAAAGCTCTGATGCCGGTAGGCCCGAAGATTACGAAAAGATTATCGGTGTTTTAAATAAAGCCGAACAGCAGGGAATACTACTTGGAGAATTTGATGGATTTGCGATATCCTGGGCCGGCGCTGTTATAGATAATCAAATAGTGGGACGTTCTTCAATAAATGGTATTATCTCAGAAGGAGATTTCCGTAGTTTGATTACCCCTTTGGGTGAAAATATTGCTGCTCATTATGATTTGACTCAAGATAATTTCCTGGTTATCAATGACGGTGATGCAGTAGCTATGCTGGCGAGAATGATGGGATTGGATAATGTTCTAGCACTTGCATTTGGTACCTCTACCGGAGGAGGTTATTGTTTATCATCTTCAGAAGAAGATAGTAATGTTCCAGTGCTACATACAGAATTGGTAGGTCTTTCCAGGACTAATGGTGGACAGGTAGCGTATATCGAGGTTTCTCAAGGTAGTAATTTGGGTATGTATGTATCACCTCTTTCGCTTGGCGGTGGTATCTATGCTAATCGTACTACAAATAATATAGAGATATCTAAAAGTGTTTTAGGTCAGGTTCTAGATGTTGCCCCTGACCTTGAAATTATAGATGAAGGGGATTATGTAACGACTCCGTTGGGTAATTTTAATGCAATCAGACCAGCTCTTCCTGATTTTGCAGCAGCAGAAGCAGTTATCATGGGAACTGATGTTTCTTCTGAGACCGATATCTTTGGGGTGGCTTTAGGGGATACAGAAGGAGTGGTAACTACATCTGTAGAGATTGGAACGGATAATATGGTAGCTATATTTCCTGGGGCTTGTAATGTCGGCTGGAATGATTGGTTTATCAGCGGTGTAAAAGATGCAAGCGGAGCTATCAGGCTTTATTATCCAAGAGTAGAGCCTATAGAAGATAAAGTATATAGTTGTATTGTTGGTTTAAAGAGTGGGAAGGTTGAGATTTTAGATTTAAGAATAGAGAGAGACCCTGAAGATGCAACTAAAGCTTCTAAGGTATTTCTTGACTCTGATTTTTTAGAGTATGATATCTCAGATGATATAGCTTGGTTTACATTTGGACAGAAGGTTTTAAATGACGGTAATGTTGCTGATGTTATTGATATTGCCCATCAGTTTAATGATCTACGTCATTTAATAGATTTCCCTAGTATAAAACTTGAAGGTGCTTGGTTGCAGGTTGGTCTTTCTGAGATGTGGGATGAAGTTGTTGCTAATGGTATGGAGAATCCGATAACCGACAATATGTTGCTCTATCGGGTTTTAAGTGGCCAAAGTGTAAGTATAAATACTCAGTCGTTAAATACCTTTTTTGGAAAGATATTAACTGTTGAAGAAATAAACGAGATTATTACAGATGGCGGATACCAAGAAGCAGTAGATGTCGGCAATATTGGACCGGGAGAGTTCCATGTAACATCTGCAGATAATGTTTTAATCAACCTCAGAAGAGGAGTATATCCCTATATTGCAGCAGGAGTTAAAGAGGATGGTACGCTTATGTTTGCATTCTTCCAAGGTAAGCCAGGAGTAGGTCCTATCGTTGAAGATGTAGCTGAATTTATGGAAGCAAGAGGTGCAGTTAATGTACTTCTTCTTGGTAATGGAGGAGATGTAGCTCTTCAATTGGGTCAAGAATTAGCGGTTCCTTCTTGGATGAATAGAGATAACTTTATGGGTTTTATATATCTTGTTGGCAATAATTGATTCTGATAAATTAGAGTCAAAATATTGTATAGTGATTAAAAAAGGGAAGGAGATGAAAGGTGTTGTTTTAAAATTAGCTTTTGTATTATTTCTAGTTTTGCAGATACCAAATTTTAATTCGCAGATTTTTGATTCCCATTATTTATTGTCAAGAAGGACTCAAGGTGTATCAGAGTATATTCTGTCCGCAAAATTTTTAACTACAGAGGAGTTCAATCAGAAATACGGCTGGGTTGTTGAACCTACCGAAGACGGAAGAGATGAAGGGTTAAATTATTTTAGCGTTTTGACTTCTCAGGAAGAACGGGTTGGTTCCCGTGTTGCAACTCTGGTTGTTAGAGAGCAGGGCATTACAAGATTAGAGCGTCATCCCGATACTTATGAATACTTTGGAGTATTGAGTGGTAGATGTGTCTTGTTTTTAGCTCCGCCTGGAGACAGTCCTAATCCAGATGAAATTGAAGCTGTTATCTTAGATGTTGATAGACCTCTCTTACTTAAAGAAGGTGTCTGGCATGGTATCGTTAGCTTAACAGCTGAATCTCGCGTTGTTATCTTTGAAAGCTCAGACGTAGAGAGTGAATATTTTGATTTAGAAGGTGTGTTCAAAACTTCCCTAGGCATAGAATATGGGATTAAGAAAGCCACTGATTACTTAGAAGCAGAAGCAGAAACTATTGTCTTTAGCAAACATCCTGACTATGGTTATGGAGTAATAGATGTAAACAACATTGCTGAGCCTGGCTTATCGCCAGAGCTAGTGGCTGAGGCTTTACGAAGTCCGAGTCTAGCCAGCGATATTGTAAGTGGTGAAATAGGAGTAATTGAGATTGCTTTAGGGAATGCGATTGCAACCGATACTTCTATAGTTGAAAATTTAATTAGGAATAATTTAAACGTTTTTCTTGCCAGTATGGATGTAGCTGCGACAGATGAAGAGATTAGTTCTGCAGTAGATAAATTTATAAAAGAAGAAAAATACAGAGAGTATGAATTTATTAATATCATTGAATCCGATGAAAACGATCTTCCTGTTCTCAATGGAGATGGTACGCCTAAAATTTTAGAAAATATAGCTCAGTATGACACTTTTTTACATATTGAAGGTAATTGGCATCCTACGGCACATGTTATGGTTATAGACAAAAATGGCAATGTTCTTATCCAGGTAAGAAAAAATGGTCAAAGAGATATTTCTGCATCTGGACATCTTGCAGTCGGTGAAACATTAGAGGATGGGGCTATTCGCGAACTTCAAGAGGAAGTTCTAGATTTGGATTTACACCGTGATTTAGTTCGAATTGGCTCATTTATAAAAATAGGTGGCGGATATAATTTAAAAGGAAAAGTAGAAGAAAGCTTTGATGCAGGGACTAGGATTTACTATGGACCTTCTTCAACAGTATATAATAAAGAAGTTAGTACGCTTTATGTATATTGTGTAGATGAGATCCGGAAAGATAATGATGGAAATATTATAGTTGAGGTTGATGGTAAAGTGTCTTACCCTAAACCTAATATAAATGAAAAAATTATGGAATTAATTATGATGCCTGTAAGTGAATTAGGTCAAGCAATTGATGATGATGTAACAGCAAATAAGATATATAGAGGTACTCCGAGGCAGTATTTTCACCCCGCTGTTGTATGGAGAGAGGTTAGAGCTGCCTTAATTAAAGCAGGATTTGCAGCAGATATTCTGCCTGAAAGTTGGGCCAACCAAATACAGTAAGAGATAAGTTGTCAAAGAGAGGAGAGGGGATGGTGGATAACAGGAAGAGCTTAGCAGCTATTAGTTATCTTGTAGCTAGTTTATTCGTTGTATTTTTCCAGGGAAGTTTTAACCCGTCTTTAGAGGTAACTGCTTCTGTCAATTTTAATTTAAGAAGAGCACATTTTTCAACGGCCCATACAATTGCGTCAACAGTTTATGTAATTAATGGCCTAGAAACTGCTGAGGATGTTCCAGCAAGTGCTTTTATGCAAGGTCCAAGAGGTGCTGAGTTTGCTTATGTTGTTCAATATGATCCTGTGAGCAAGAATTTAATTGTAGAAAATATTAAATTAGAAGATCCACATCCATTTGGTTTTATTTTCGATGTGGATGATCCTAGTCGGGCACCTCCTTCTGGAACTCTATTTGTTTCTGATTTACATGGCACAGCAATTGGTCCTTTAGGAATTATTAGGTCTGTTCCTGAAGATTCAGAAATAATTGGTGCCGGAGATATGTTAGATAGAGGACCTTCTGTAGAGAACTCTTTAAGCTTGCTTGGTGATTGGACATTGGGAGATCATGATATTTGGGCAATTGGGGCAGCGTTAGGCAATGAACATCTCTTGTCGCTTTGGTTGAGGATGTGTTATAGAAATCCACCCAACGAACGACTATTAGAAAATCTTGGTATAGACTTAACTGAATTTAAAGAATTTGCAAAAAATACATATGAAGTGTTGTTTTCTCAGGCATTAGAGAGAGGAGTTATCTTAGATAAAGGTCCTAAGAAGAGCGTCTATGAGATGGCAGCCTTGAATCTTCATTTAAAGTCTAGTCCAAACATACAAGAGGAGATAAGGCAGATAGAAGAACAAGCTAAAGAGGGAAATAGCAAAGCACAGAAGAAATTAAAAGATTTACAGCAAGTTTTACTGCCGGGTGTGAGTGGAAGTTTGGCAGATTTAACAGTTCAAGAAAGAGATATTTTAGATGGTATTAAAAGACAATTTTTAGAATCAGAGGAAGTTCATAATTTTATTTCTACACTACTAAGGAATGCCGAAATTTATCGAGAGTATGATTTTAATGGCAAGAAAGTAATGGTTTTACATGGAATTATTCCTATGGAATATCCAGATGATTTAGCTGAACTTGGATCTTACCCATCTCTTACAGGTCGAGGATTGCTTGATAAAATGCAGGAGAGATTAAAAGATTTACATGTAGCTTATGAGGAATTTAAGAATACAGGGGATGAGAGCATTTTGAAACCTTTCATAGAAGAGCTTTCTTTTTGGGGCGATAATGTAAATTCTCCGCTTTTCCCGAGACAGGAGACTAGATTACTTCATAGCTATTTGGATGGGACACCGGAATCAGCAAACCCAGCTTATGAGATTTTAAAAGACCCAAGAAAAGCAGAAGTTTTATTAGAAGCTCTTGGAGAGGTAGATATATTGATTTTAGGTCATCAATCCAATAAACAAGGAAGAGTTGTTGATGTTTCTGGTGATGGCAATATTTTTATTATTGATGGTACATTTAGTGGTAAAGGTGGAGAAGTCGGTGCCACAGAGACAGGGGCAGGATTATATATAGATGAGGCGGGTAACGTATTTAGCCTCCATTTGCTTACAGCAGCTGAAATACTGGCTGGTAAAGACGATGAATACGAAGAAGCTAAGAGTATCATTAGGGAGCATATTAATCTTTCTGATTTAGCTTATTATAAATTGGATAATATTGTACTTAAAGATGTAAATCATTTTCCTATTGTGAAAAATGACTTGGAAAATTTATGCGATCAACAGGGGATTGATTATGACGATATTTTACAAAAGCATGGTGATGAGAACATACTTAGTATAATTGGGAGTTTATTAGGAGTGCTCCAAAATTCCGAAACAAAGCGGGAAGTTATCCTGAAGAGTATTTATGAAAAATTAGGCAGTCCTTATCCGACACGATTTGTATTCCCTGCTGTAGTAAAAACGAGGAGTCTTAATTTAGCTGATGAAGGTATAGAATTTAATCGTACTGAGCAGAATTTAGACGACAGGACTGTGGAAGTAGCTGTATTAAAAATTGATCTTCAAGAAGAGATTGAGACAGTTGTTGTTGTAGATGATGCTAACAACAACAGACTCTATGCTAACAGACTACAGAATGTAGTGGAGGTTGACGGAGCTAATTCGATAGCTATGAACGATATGAATGTTGTAAGAAATGGTATGCAGACAATAGATGAATATATAGCTGAATATGAAAGTAAACATTCAGATAAAGAAGTAATAGCAGCACTACCTGCATCAAATGTGCTCTGGAATGACTGGTTTGTGGCTTATTCAGAAGGAACTCTTTACCACAGGTTTAATGAGCCGATAGATAACAGAAGTTATTCTACGGGTTATTCTATGTTTGTTGTCTATAATGACGGTAGAGTGGCTATAGAGTCTTTAAGATTTGAAAATAATGATCAGGGATTAAGAGTAATAAAGGCAACAAGCAGAGAGGATATTACTGATCAAATAAATTATGCTACTTTCGGTCAGCAGATACTTAGAGGTGGGGCTACGCGAGATATAACTGAAATATCTTATCAGTGGGATGATTTAAGACATCTTATAGGTTTCCCTGAAATAAGGACTCTTGATTCAAGTTTAGATTATGGCGGTTCTTACTTTTTGGGCAAAGCAGAATTATTACAGGATAGAGCACAGAATGGAGATTTAGTCGATAGAGCATTAAAGGGAGAAACTATTACGCTTAACAATGTGCTAACTGTTTTAAATGCAGATCATTTTAATTCCTTTGGAGGGGAGTTAGAAGTTGAAGTATTTAAAGAATATTTAAAGAAGTCTGATTATAAAGAAGTGGATGATCCTATAAATGTAGGAGAGTATTGCTATGATGAATCAACCGATACTATGAAGATAATCTTTAAACGGGCTCCTTTCTCCCATACCGCTATCGGTTTAACCGAAGAGGGTGATATTGTTACTGTTTCAGTCGGGGCTTTAACTCAAGGTGGTGGTGCAACAATAGAAGAAGTAGCTGAGATTTTAAGAAGTCAAGGTGCAATAAATGGTCTTCTTCTCTGTAACGGTATGGATGTTGCGGTCAATTGGCAAAGCGAGAGGATTTTCAGCGCCGAAGAACATCTTTGGGGCAAAAGAGATAGATTCTCTTCTGTAATACTTTTTGTTAAAGATAAATAATAATGTTTATAGAGATGGATTTTATTTTAAAATTATTAAAAAATATGGAACTAAAAAATGGAGGGAGAAATGAAGAGCCATAAAAAAACTAGAAAATATTATATCTGTTTTATTATAGTGCTTTGTTCTCTGTTTGTGACTCCATTCTTTATCCCAAAAAACATATTTTGTTCCTGGAACATTATGCGTCGTGCGAAAATATACACCATAAGTGATGTTTTAGAGGTCAGAGAAAGCGTAGATGGTTTTGTTATTGCAGTAAAAGGTTCTAGATTTGATGAAGTAGTGGAATTAAATTACCAAAAAAATACGCTTCAGAGAGATATTCTTGGGACTGAGGTTCAAATTATAACAGAAAGTGATAATACTCAACTTGGGTTAATTGCTTCTGTATTTGGGGTAAGCACTGAAATCAAGTCTTACTTATTTGTTGATGATACTCATATTGCTTTTGTTGATGGGAATAGCGGTGTTACTATTTTAGATTTGTCTACACAAGAAGCATATACACTCAATGTAGGTTCTGAAATCGTATCTGCTTTAGTCCTTTTAGATAGTGATAGGTTGGCATTTGTAAGCGCAGGTAATATTGTAAATGTTTAGATTTAGATGCAGATGAGCTTACTACATTTGATGGTCAGATAGATAGGGAGATTAGATTGTTGGCTGGTCTTCCAAATAACAAAATAGTTATAAGAGATAAAAGGGGTCCAGTTAGAATTTTAGATTTGGAAGAGAATAAAGTATACTCTTTTGGTTATAAGCATAGTCGTCGACCTGGCTCAGAAGGTACGATAGAAGGCATATTTGATATTATAAGAAACCACGCTGCGGTTATTTTACCTAATGGAAATATAGTGTTACAGATGGAGAGAGGAACACTAGGTCATTCTTGGGATTGTCGGTCTACTTATTCATTGGAAGTTTTAGATCTAGAAAAAGGAGATACATATACTTTAGAGAGTTTTCCTGTTGATACCTCGCATTGGAGACCAAGCAGTATGGATTTAAGGCCAATAAATGATGGTCTTTTTGTTGAGGTAGGTGAAAAATTTATTAGAATTTGGGATTCAAAAGATAAAAATAATAAAGTGGTATTTTCTTTAGAGGAAGCTACTATAGAGAATTTTTTCCCCAATAATTATATTGTGGCTAGAAATACAGAAGGATCTATCCAAATTTGGAACATTAATACAGAGAAGTGTGTAGCGTTATTTAATGATGTTAGTAGCGTGATTAATATAACTCTTGAGGGATATGCTGTCTGCACTGGTGATAGTGGAGATATAAAAATTTGGAATATTAATAAGGGGGAGTTAATAGGGCATTATTTGAATGAAGATATTGTAGGGGCTTCAGGGGAATATATTGTTTCAAGAGGTGCTGATGGGGTGTTAAGAATTCGTGATATTGGTATGGTAGAAGATTAATTAGGTAGAAAGTTTTTATAGCGATTGTTGAATGTTTTAAACCTTTCCGTAGTTTATAGTGTTTTTCCGTCTAATCTTAATTGAAGAAGATTCTATTTGTTAATAATGCTATGTTTTTATTAGCTGTATTTTTATTATAAGTGCTTTTATAGTAATAAGATAAAAATATTTTCCGATTTGTTTTTCTGCTTATTGTATGGTATACTTTTTATAAGGAGTTAAAAAGTATGAAGATACCTAAAATTCTATATTTTGGGCTTATTTTGATTTTATTGGGAGGTTCTTTTGTCTATTCAAGATCTATTGCTATTGGTATAAATTGTGCTCAATTTAATCTTCGTAGAAGCAGAGATTTAAATGAACTTACAATAAGAGAGTCTTATTCTCCAGATGAGCTCACAGCCCTGGGTTATTCAATAGCAGAGGTTAATCTTCAAGGTCTGGTTAATCCTGAGCCGCTTTTGAGTGAAGATGAATATATCGCTTATCAGGTAACTAGGGATGGTGAAACTATAGGATGGATTTACGATGGTATGTTGCTAGATACGGATCTTATCCGAGTGAGATATAAACGTGCTGTTGGAAGACATGCTCTGCTTGATTCTAAATTAGCATCAGGAGGATTGAACGATGAAGAGATATTATCGATAGATCAATCTAGGCATGAAGCTCACCTTAAGGCTATTTTATTAGGTTCTATTTTAGGTAAAGATAAGTTAACCGTTGAGCTTGATATAATTACGCAGAGAAATGTTAATAGTAGCAGAGCTGAAAGAGGTCATTTTGTAATGACTTATTTAGATAACGGCAATATAGAGCTTAGGGCAAACTATAAAACTTACATAGGTCATCAGGGTTATCAACCACAGCATGGTGTTCTATCTGTTGTGATGAATGTTTTAAATGAGTTTTATGAAAATAATCCTGATATTTTAGCGCAAGTTATAAGGCTACCAGCAAGGCCTATGCCTGATGGCTCTATGCGCATAGTTCCTAAAGAGGCAAGGATTGAATTTTCTAATGAAAATTTACCTCTGGTCTTAGAGCAGATGGAGTTTCTGTTTAGTTATATGAATGATAATGAAGGCAGTACTTTATTTGAGGAGTGGGAAAGAGAAACATCGAACACATATAGTAAAATCTACGCTGAATTAATGGACGCTCTTTTAGTCGCTGAATCTGAGGGTTTATTTCAAGGCTCTAACTTTAAAGAAGCAGCTATTAATATGTTGGGTCAGAAAGGATATAATTTATACAGGATGAAAGAAGCATCTATACCTGTATCAGATATTATGATTACTGCTAAAGAAAAGGTAACCACAGAAGATGTAGAGAATACATTTAATAAAAGCTTAGGAGTATATAGAAACGAGTCAGGTGAAATAATAAATCTTTTAGTCTCTGTACGTTCAAGTCCTGTTATTTCAATGCCCGGAATTTTAAATACAGTTTTAAATGTTGGTCTTACAGAGGAAGGGGTTGAATTGTTGGCAGAGAAATATGGAGAAGAGTTTGCTTATCAAACCTATGCCTGTTTCTTGTGTAGCTTTGCGGTCTCTGTTTTTAGTATTGATGAAGACCTATTTGACAATATTTCAGCAGATTTAGGCCAGGATAATATTTTAGAGGTAGTAGAATCTTATAAAACATTAATTGAAGAACAGGGTTTTGAAATTCCTCAAGATCCTTATAGTCAGCTTGAGATGGCTATAGCATCAGTTGACAGATCGTGGAGTTCAGAGCAAGCTAATCTCTACCGTTTTTATCAAGGGGTAGTGGATGATAGAGGCGCAAAGGTAGTCATCCAGGAGATGAAATTCGGCAATTTAAATGAGAATTCCGGTTCCTTTGTCTTATTCACTCGCCATCCGGTAACAAGCGAGGAAGGATTATATGTTGAATATGCACCTCAGTCTCAGGGGGATGAGCTGGTAGGTGGTGCTATCAATCCTATATCTCTAGAAGATAGTGGGTTATCACCTGAGGTAATAGCCGAGATAAAACATTATGCCGAACTTATTGAGCAGGAGTTTGGTTATGTTCAGGATATAGAAGGAGTTGTTGAAGACGGTAAGGTTTGGATAACGCAGACTAGAGATGCCCGTCTTAGCCCGGAGGCAGAGGTAAAAGTGTTGGTAGATTTAGTCAATGAGGAAGTAATATCAAAAGAAGAAGCGCTGTTAAGAGCAGGCGATTTAGAGGAATTAGAAGAGCGATTATCCTGTACAAGAATAGATCCTTCTACAGCAGAGAGACCAATAGCAGAGGGATTAGGTGCTTCATCTGGAGCGGTTGTAGGAGTGATAGCTTTAACTAAAGAGAGAGCCCAGGAGTATAAAGACCAGGGCTTATCAGTTATTTTGATAAGAGAAGAGGTATCACCTTCTGATTTAGAGATGATGCGCAGAGCAGACGGCCTGTTTACTCATATAGGCGGTATGTTATCCCATGCTGCGATATTAGGCAGGTTAATAGATTTACCTACTATTACAGGTTCTGAGGCAGTTGAGATAGATATTATAAATAACACTGTAACAATAGCTGATAGAGTATTTAAAGAAGGAGATTATATTACAATAGACGGGACTAATGGTAGAGTGTATGTAGGTGAAATTCCGCTGGTTGAGCCAGAAGAGGTTAATCCTTATTTAGAGATTATTAGAGATTGGAGTAAGGAGATAGGTGAATAAAACGAGTAGATTCTTCCCCATTTTTTAAATTTGGCATAGTTTATAATGTATGGTATAAATATTATAGGTAGTTGATAACATTATAGTTGTATAGGAGGGGGTGAAATGAAAAGTTATTATAGAAGATTGTTCTATCTGATCTGCAGTCTTGTTTTAGTCACTACTTATATAGCGACATCTTTTGTTCCAGAGAGTTTAATATATTCTCAAGATATTGCACGTCGTAGTAAGGTTTTAACGCAAGCACAAGCCCATTCTCCTGTAATTACTACTGTTGCCTCTTCGGTGTTTACTCCGCAAGGATTTGAGGAAAGACTTAAAAGCAATGAAACATTGCAGGTTGCTTTGATTGCCCTAGATAAAGATAGTACTCTTACTGTTTCACGGGAGCCTATATCAGCGCAAAGCGCAGAGAGGGTAGCGGATATATTGCAGCGAGGAATCAAATTTCTTGTAATTACAGGTTCTGATGCAGTGAATACTTTTAAATGCGTTGTTCAGCCTATTAGAACAATTTTAGAGGAAAGAAATGATTTAAAATCCATAGAGAATCTTCTAATATTTTCTAGCGTAGGTTCAGCTAGTTTTAGTTTTAATAATGAAGGCGAGGGAGTAAGGATTACAAATACAAATATTGCCCCCGATCTTTTAATAGAATCTGAAAGGTATACAGTTTGGTTAGGTATTATGAAAGGGTTTGTTAAGGCAGTTGAGGAATTCGAGAAAGAGATTTCTGCGTTATTGCCTGATGGAGATTTGCGGTCTATTAAAGATGACATTAGTGTATTATCCAGCCAGATTACTACAATTGATGAAAGTGGAGGTAATATAGAGAATCTAGATACAGCATTTAAGGAGTTTATAGGTAAATATTCTGAGATTTTTGGTGATGCCGCTGCTACTTTAAACGGAAGATTAGGAATTAGAGATGAAAATGTTTTAGATATAACGATAACAGCAGATGATATGGAGGCTTTAGGTATTATAGCGGATGAAAAGCGTGATTTCAATGCTCCTAAAATCACATTTGAAATTGCCCATGCTCCTAAATTAGGATTATCGGTTATAAAAGATGCCAGGTTTACCAAAATTATTATGGACGAGGTAAAAGCAATAGCAGGCGATGTTACTGGATTGGAATTTTATAATGGACCTACATATGTAGATATAGGTAGACTACAAACAAAAGAAGAGGTGGTTAAAGGGGTAATGCATAATTTTGAAATTAGTGATGGCGCAATAATTTTGGGTGGTGATAGCGGTAATGATGTAAAGATGTTGTCTATGGATTTAGGTCAACGTTTAGTTTTTCGTTTTTATGTCGGTAAACATGATCAGTTTGATTCCTATTTTAGCGAAGTAGCCGATGAAGCTAGGGATCAGGTTATTCAAAGCCCTGCAGAGAATGGCCCTGCGGAAATAGCGTATTTATTTTCATCTATCTTAGATGGGCTCGGTAAGCCGCTGAGCGAATTCTGTTTTTCCGACAATGAACATTCCTATGATGCATTAATTACACAAAATTCTATTCAACTAGCTATAGAGCGGAGTCAGAGGACACAAGATATTCGGTTATTTGAGGCCCAGGCATTACTAGATTTATTAGACGATAGAAATGGAGAGCAGAGTAGGAGTGGTATCGGAGCGCCTGATTTTAAAGAAGGCGATGTTAGTGAATATAATCCTTTAATGCTACTTGTCGGCAGCCCAAGTCCTCAAGCATTTGCTAGTGCTGCTACAATGTGGCATGAATATAGCGAATGGTGGGGTTTTGATGTCCCTGTTGTTACCTCAACAGGTAGAGGGCGAGGGTATAAAAGCTTAGTTCAGAAAACACTACGGTTTTTTGAAGAAGAAGATGCTAAGGATGGAGGAAGTCGCGCAGAAGGATTCAGAGAAAGATATGGCACTGAAATACAAAATGCATTAGATTTAGATGCTCAAGCTCTTTATGACGAATATAATATTCCTATAAAAACATATAATGAGTTAAAAGAAGCGTATGATAAATTTGAGGAAGAACATAAAAGTCAACAAGGATATGATGATATATTTCAGAGCCATAAAAATGAATTAAGGGAGTATGAAGAATTAATAGAAAGACAGAAACAGACGATGTTAACAGAAGCCAAGGTTATTGCGTTTATTCTTACAGAATATGGTGTTCCAGAGAGTTTAATTAGTCTTGAGGAGATATCAGATAATACATATTCTAATATGGTTGAAAGTCATGGTTTAATTCGAGTTTTAAATGAAAACAAGCTCTTTGACCCTAACAAAGAACTAAAAATACATGTTGTTGCTGATGGTTTTCATAGATTGAGGTCACTCCTGCAGGCTATGCAAATGTTTAATCAAGAAAGAGATGAAACTTGGCAGATTAACGCAGAGGCTCCCTACAAACCTATATTGAATAATTTAAATCAGGATTTATTGGCAGATTACTTAGAGCATATGATTGGTGATCCCAACGGAGAGATACTTGATCAAAATGGAGACCGAATAATACATGGTGAGATTGGACGAATTTTAGAACGCAATTTGGCAGAGGGAGCAGGCATTGCTTGGTTTCGTCAAGAAGTAGAACAGGTGTGGACAGAAGAGAGGGTAGATTTTCTTCGTACAAATATTTTGAAAGATTATTTAGACCTATTACCTTCTCACGTAAATGTTACTCCAAATAGTTCAGAATCAAGATAGTGTCAAGAGTTTTGGACACTTTCATATTCAAGTTCTTTAGTTTTCTCTTTCATAACAGAGGTTGACAACCCTTTTGGTTCTCTAATCCTTTCTGAATATTTTAATATCCCGTATACCCAGAGATCTACACTGCGTTCATTCTTGAAATAACCCTGCGTCTTAATACGGCGTCTTATCTCTTCTAAATCTCTTTCTAAATGATTTGTTGTACTTATAAACCTGCGGTCTTCTGCATATTCATAGAATACTAATGTCTTACTAAAATCTTTCCTGAAATTCTTAACTGCTCTTCTCTTCAATCGGCTCCCACTTATCACAAAACTTACCAAACCGTATTACCGCTTCCTTTCTTCTCTCTGCTTCATATATTTTACCAGCATCACCTGATATCTCCTTACGATGCTTTTTCTTCTGTTCAATATTACTGCATAGATTCCTGATCTTATGTGTTGAACATAACTGCCATTTAGCATAGGGATATACCATATCTATTGCTGCTCTTATCCCTTTTGCCCCGTCACTTGCTGCTGCTTTTAGATTCCTGCCTTCTAATCCGCGTCTGTACAAGTCATTCAATATAGGTGTAACTGCTGCCTCAGACTCTCCTGTTGTAAGCTTAAATGCCAGTATCTCTTTGGTATTATCCAATCCAATACCCAAGACCACTATTATAGGTCTATTCTTAACTCCATTAGACTCTTTTACATGAACCCAGATTGCGTCTACCATTAGATATTTATACTCATCGTTTATTTTCTTTGTTCTGAATTCAGTTAAGCTATTATCCAATATCTTCATTAATCTTGATGCTGTTCCATGGCTTACA